>JAILRW010000055.1 GCA_024698005.1 Sphaerochaetaceae bacterium
TTTGCCCAGAACAAGACTCGAACTTGCACACCTACTGGTACTAGCACCTGAAGCTAGCGCGTCTACCAATTCCGCCATCTGGGCAATAATGCTGATAAATAAACTATCAAGAAAGTGAAAAATTGTAAAGTATGAAACACTTTCTAAGAAAATTGTATTAATTATTTGTTCTATATAAATTAGAAGAAACAAAAACACTATTGCACAAAATGTTCAAATAAAAGAAACTTTTCTTCGGATTCATTTTCCACATATAAGGGAGAATATATGAACAAGATACTTAAAAAGACACAGCTTTCAGCTGAGGTTTTCGAGATGGAGGTTGAAGCTCCACTCATTGCACGTGAGAGAAAGGCAGGTCAGTTCATCGTCTACCAGCTTGGTAGTGACTACGATGAGAGAATCCCTCTCACTATTGCTGATGCAGACCCAGAAAAGGGTACAATTACACTTCTATTCCAGACTGTTGGTGAATCAACACTCAAGCTTTCCAAACTTAATGAAGGAGATTACATCGCTAACCTTCTTGGCCCACTTGGTAAGCCAACTGATATCAAGAAGTACGGCAAGGTAGTTGTCGTAGGTGGTGGTATCGGTGTTGCTCCTGCATATCCAATTGCCCAGGCAATGAAGAAGGCAGGAAACGAAGTCAGAGTAATCACAGGTGCAAGAAACAAGGACCTTCTTATCTTCCAGGATAGAATGAAGAAGATCGACCCGGATTTCATCGTTGTTACCGATGACGGAACAGCAGGTAGAAAGGGCCTTGTTACAGAGCCACTCAAGGAGCTCTGTGAAACCTGGAAGCCAGACTTGGTAGTTGCTATCGGCCCAGGAATCATGATGAAGTTCTGTGCTCTTACTACAAAGCCATATGGCATTCACACCCTCGTATCCCTCAACACTATCATGATCGACGGCACAGGTATGTGCGGTGGATGTAGAGTTGTTGTAGGTGGCGAGATGAAATTCGTCTGTGTAGAAGGTCCTGAGTTCGACGGTCACCTTGTTGACTGGGACAATCTCATGGAGAGGCAGAGAACCTTCAAGCCAAGAGAACAGGAAAGAAACCACAAGTGTAGAATGGAAATGGGTCTGGAGGCACTAAAGAGATGAGCCACGATTACGAAACATTAAGAAACCAGGCAATTGAGAAGCTTGCTTCTCTTCCTGAAACTCTCAAGACTCCAGATAGAATGAGCATCCCTGTTCAGGAGATGCCATCCCAGGATCCACAGGTAAGAGCACACAACATGAAGGAAGTTGCAACTGGCTACTCCAAGGAGCAGGCAGTACTTGAAGCAAAGAGATGCTTGCAGTGCAAGAATCCAAAGTGTGTACTCGGCTGTCCTGTAGGTATCGATATCCCAGGCTTCATCAAGTGCGTTGCTGAGGAAAGATTCGAGGATGCTCTTCATGTAATTCTTGAAAGCTCTCTCCTGCCATCTATCTGTGGCCGTGTTTGCCCACAGGAGAATCAGTGCCAGAAGAACTGTATGGTAGGTCTTGCAAAGAAGGACATTGGATGCGCAGTAGCAATTGGTAGAATTGAAAGATTCGTAGCTGACTGGGCTGCAGAGAATGGAATCAATTCAGTTCCTGAAGTAGCTGCTTCAACAGGTAAGAGAGTTGCAATCGTAGGCTCTGGTCCTGCAGGTATCGCAGCTGCTGCTGATATCCGTAAGGCTGGCCACGAGGTTGTAATGTTCGAGGCATTCCACAAGACAGGTGGTGTACTTGTCTATGGTATTCCTGAATTCAGACTTCCTAAGAAGCTCGTAGAGACTGAGATCAACAAGCTCAAGACCATGGGTGTCGATATCCAGACCAACTACCTTGTTGGTAGAACCAGAACTATCGATGAGCTTCTCAACGAAGACAAGTTCGATGCAATCTTCATCGGTACCGGTGCAGGTCTTCCAAAGTTCATGGGCATTCCTGGTGAGAACTATGTTGGTGTATTCTCAGCAAACGAATACCTCACAAGATCCAACCTCATGAAGGCATACGAGGAAGAGAACTCTGATACTCCACTCTGGAAGGCTAAGCGTGTTGCTGTCTTCGGTGGTGGTAACGTTGCTATGGATGCTGCAAGAACTGCTCTCCGCCTTGGTGCAGAGAAGGTCTCCATCATCTACAGAAGAACCAGAGAAGAGATGCCAGCAAGAAAGGAAGAGGTCGAGCATGCAATGGAGGAGGGCGTTGAGTTCCTCATGCTCCATCAGCCTGTTGAGATCACAGGAGATGAGAATGGCTGTGTTAAGGGCGTAATCACCAGAAAGTGTGAGCTTGGCGAGCCAGATGCATCTGGAAGAAGAAAGCCAGTTGAAATTGAAGGCAGCGAGGAAGAGATTCCATACGACTGTGTTATTGTTTCAATCGGTAACGCTTCCAACCCACTTATCAAGATGACAACTCCAGCAGTTGAAGTTAACAAGAAGGGAAACTTCATCGTCAATGAAGAGACCTGTGAAACTTCAATCCCTGGTGTCTACGCTGGTGGCGATATCGTTCTTGGCGCTGCAACCGTAATCCTTGCAATGGGTCAGGGTAGAAAGGCTGCCAAGGCAATCAACGAATACCTTCAGTCCAAGTAATGCTGGAAGAGTATAGCAATTCAGTAAAAATCCTTTCTGAAGGCATCGACAAGTTTGAAGCCTTCAGAGAAATTATCGAATCCTGTTCTGTCATCCCCGACAGAGCAGGTTTTCTTCGTCTAGTGACAGAAAGAGAGAAGATCCAGTCCACAGGAATAAATCATGGGGTAGCAATTGCCCATGGTAAGAGAGATAGTGTGACTCGTGTTCATATAGTCCTTGGTATCAGCAGGGATGGTATCCACTATGACGATATATACACAGAACCTGTAAGATTAGTGTTCATAATCTCATCCTCAAAGAAGGATGAGAAAGCGTATGTGAAGGCCTTGGGTGATATCATCACCTGGGTGCACGAAGAAGAGCTCAGAGAGAAGATAAAGAACCTTGAATTGGATGACAAGGATGTAAGACGCTTCTTTGAGATGTTCAAGAAACAAGAGTTCTCAAGATACGAAGATTGAAGTTTCTGTAAGTACACACTTCATTGGAATGTCATGTTCCTCGTGGGGCAGAAACTCCTCGAGGTTCTCATCACTCTGCACTCCGATTGTGAATATTTCGCTGTGTTTTGATAAAAACTTATCATAGTAGCCACCGCCGTGGCCAAGGCGATAGCAGGAAAGATCGAATGAAAGTCCTGGGACAATCATGATAGAGGATGAGAAATCTTCAAGTATCTTGCCTGTAGCGTATTTAAGACCATATGCTCCATCTACCAACTCACCTGTATAGAGTGAGAAGAACATCTCCTTATTCTTGATAAGAGGAAGGTAGATATTCTTATCAAGTGAAAGAAGAGGAGAGACATCAACTTCACTCTCCATTGGATAGTAGAGCAGTATATCTCTTGAATCTTTGAATATTTCAAGTGAAGTGACACGCTCTACTATTCTCTTGCTAATATCTGAAGATACTGTCTGCTTGCTATGTTTAATTCTCAATTCACGTTTATCCACACTGTACCTCCGATAAGAAGAGTTAAGAGAAGTAGAGTAATCACTTCTTCCTTATGCACTCCTCTATAAAGTCTTCTTTCTCTTGTGTTGTCA
>JAILRW010000036.1 GCA_024698005.1 Sphaerochaetaceae bacterium
AGAAGCCTTTCCCCTCTCCTTCAATACTTTCCTTTCAATCATAGGAAATCCTCCTGAGCATATTCTCTCCCCACCAAAAGCACTTGTCAATCACCATTACGGCCTACTCAAGCACCCTTCTCGTCGACTGTCTTTCTATTACATTTCTCGAGTTTTTCTTTCAGATATGCGCCAAGCTTCGGATCCCCAAAACTCTGCACACATAATAACATTATATATTTAATATCTATTAGAATAAGTATGTAGTCAAAAGACCACATTTTATTCCCAAAAGAATTATTCTAAGCAGAAATAATGAAGTATTTTCTACCTAAAAAATAATTCTATACAAAAAACTATTAAGATTATCATAGTCGCCGTGCTATACTTTTAGAAGAATTTGTCTCGTGCATAGACTAACTGAAGGAGGATTCAAGTGTCAGCTCTTTTCAATGAACAAGCTTTTGAAAATGCTCTTGTTAATCTTTGCGAAGAAGAACTTGGATACACACATGTTTATGGTTACGATGTAGAACGTGATTATAAAGATTGCTTTTATGAAGATGATCTCATACCCTCTATAAAGAAAATCAATCCAGGTATTCCAAAAGAAGCACTGGATTCTGCACTATTCACAATCAGAAATCGGCTTGAGGGAAACCTCGTTCAGAAAAACCATCAGTTTCATGACTACCTACAAAATTCTGTGGAGATAAGCTATCAAGAAGAAGGCAAGACAAATTATTATAGAGTAAAACTGGTAGATTTTGACTGTGTTGATAATAACAGTTTCGTAGTAGCAAACCAATGGACAATTATTGGCACAGAAAACAAAAGACCAGATGTAATAATCTTTGTTAACGGTATACCTCTTGTTCTCATGGAATTGAAATCTTGTTCCAGAGAACAGACGGATGTATCCGATGCATACTTGCAGATTCGTAACTATATGCAGATTATACCACAGGTATTTTATTACAATGCTTTCTGTATCATAAGCGATATGCTTACAACAAAAGCAGGAACAATTACTGCTGATGAGACTCGTTTTATGGCATGGAAGACCATAGATGGCTCTTCGTATCTGGATAATCCAGATTTTTCGATTCTGATTAAAGGCATGTTGGAAAAGAAGAGGCTCTTAGATATAATCAAGAACTTTATTGTCTTTCAAAAAGAAGAAAAAGGTGACATAAAGATTCTTTCAGCCTACCATCAGTACTTTGCTGTCAGGAAAGCTCTTGACTCAACACTTGGAGCATTGGGAACTACAAGAAAAGGAGGTGTGTTCTGGCACACTCAAGGAAGTGGAAAATCTCTTTCCATGTTGTTCTTGACTCATCTGCTTAGAGAAAGGCTTTCAAATCCCACAATTGTAGTTCTTACAGACAGAAATGATTTGGATAATCAGCTTTTTTCTCAATTTGCAAAATGTCAGAGTTTTCTCAGGACAGAGCCTTTGAATGCTGGAAGTTGCGAGGAACTTACAAAACTGCTTTCTAATACAGAATACGGTGGAATCTATTTTTCTACCATGCAGAAATTTGAAGAAACTGCTGAGCCTTTCTCTCTCAGAGATAATATTATAATCCTTGCAGATGAAGCTCATAGAAGCCAGTATGGCCTTGATGAGCGTTTTGACGTCAAGAATCAGAGGATGAAAAAGGGTTATGCCAGACTGATCAGAGATGCGTTACCAAATGCAACCTTTGTAGGATTTACAGGGACTCCAATTTCAAACAAAGATCATAGCACAATTGAAGTTTTTGGAGACACTATAGATGTCTATGATATGACCCAATCTGTAAATGATGGGGCTACACGACCTGTCTATTATGAAAGCAGGGTAATGAACTTAAAGTTCGATCATGACGTTCTTGAAAAAATTGATGAGAGATTCAAACAGGTGTCTGAGGATGCCCCTGAATACACATCAAACCTGATTGAAACGCAGAAGCAGATTGCTACAATGGAATCTCTTCTGAATAACCCTACTACAATTGATACTCTTGTCAATGACATTATTAATCATTATGAAAACCGTAAAGATATTCTTGTCGGTAAAGCTATGATTGTTGCTTACTCAAGGGCTGTTGCTATATCCATATACAAGAAAATGTTGGAGCTAAGGCCTTCCTGGAAGGAGAAGGTAAAAGTTGTAATGACCGGAAGCAACCAGGATCCTGAAGAATGGCATGATATCATTGGTGGCGATAAATACAAGCAAGAGCTTGCCAAGAAGTTTAAGGATACCAATGATCCAATGAAGATTGCTATTGTTGTTGACATGTGGCTGACAGGCTTTGATGTTCCATCTTTGAATACTATGTACGTTTTTAAACCTATGGCAGGGCATAATCTTATGCAGGCCATTGCCAGAGTTAACAGAGTATTCAAAGATAAGGAAGGCGGACTGGTTGTTGATTACATTGGTATAATCGGAGCTCTGAAACTTGCCATGAAGGATTTCACAAAACGTGATAACCAGAACTACGGCAATATGGATATAGCTTCAACTGCTCTTGTTGAATTCCGAGATCGTCTTGAAGTTTGTCAGTCTCTGTTCTATGGATATAATATCTCTCCTTTTATTACAGGTACCGACATACAACGTGCAGCCACTATCACCGGAGGATTGAACTTTATCCTCGGTCTTCCAGAGAAAAAGAAAAATTTCATGGAAGTCTCCTACCAACTCAGACAGGCGGCTTCATTGTGTAGAAGTTTGCAGGACAAAACAGAACGTTATTATGCAGCTTTCTTTGAAACAATAAGAGTTGCAATCAATCGACTCGAAAACACCAGGGGAAACACTGGAAGCGTAATGAGAAGTTTATCTCGTGAAATATCAGACCTGTTAAATCAAAGTATCCAAGCCTCTGGAGTAATTAATCTGTTTGACGATTTTACTGAAGAGTTTTCTCTACTCGACCCTCAGTTTCTTCAGGATGTTGCAAATATGAAAGAAAAAAATATTGCTTCTGAACTCTTGAAAAAACTTCTGCAAGATAAAATACATCATTATAAACGCAATAATCTTGTAAAAGCTGGTCTTTTCTCAGAAAAAATGGAAGAAATAATGAATAGATGGCGCAATCTTCAGATTTCCAATGCAGAGGTAATTGAGGAACTGCTTAAGCTCGCAAACCAAATTCAAGAGGATTCTAAAGAAGCGCAGGATTTAGGCCTCACAGAAGAGGAAAAAGCATTCTATGATGCTCTTACCAGGCCAGAAGCTGTGAAGGACTTCTATGAAAATGAACAGCTGGTAGCACTTACCAAAGAACTTACAGAAACATTGAGACGCAATAAATCAGTAGACTGGAATAAAAAAGAGTCTGCAAGAGCCCAAATGCGTAAAATGGTTAAACATCTGTTAAAGAAATACAACTATCCACCAGAGGCAGCTGCTGGAGCACTAAAAATTGTGCTTGAACAGTGCGAGCTCTGGACGGAGAACGAGGCAGTATAAATGGCAAAGAAAAGTAATGATAAAGCAACAGGTAATGTCGGATTTGAAGATCAGCTCTGGGAAGCAGCGTCAATTCTTTGGGGGTCAATGAATCCAAACCTGTATCAAAACATTGTTCTTGGACTTGTTTTCTTAAAATATATTTCAGATCGCTTTGAAGAGAAGCACAAGCAGCTTGTTGAAGAAGGCGAAGGCTTCGAGGAAGATGAGGATGAATATA
Organism: Sphaerochaetaceae bacterium; assembly: GCA_024698005.1. GTDB lineage: Bacteria > Spirochaetota > Spirochaetia > Sphaerochaetales > Sphaerochaetaceae > Bullifex. The sequence goes on from JAILRW010000036.1 coordinate 3,672, forward strand.
CCAGTGAAGTAATCTTCTTTGTACCACCAGAAGCTCGTTGGTCATATATCCTTCAGTTTGCATCCAAGCCAGAGATTGGAAGTGTTATCGACAATGCTATGGTTGCCATAGAGAAGAAGCACCCTGTTCTTTCCGGAGTTTTGCCTAAGGATTATGCATCTCCCAATAACGACAAAGCCAAACTTGGAGAGGTGGTAATTAAATTCTCGAACATTCTCATGAATACAAAGGAGAATGATAGGGATGTTTTGGGAAGAACATATGAATATTTCCTTGTTCGTTTCTCTAAAAATGCAGGAAAGGGTGGTGAGTTCTTTACCCCGCCTTGTATCGTCAAAACTCTTGTCAATGTAATCCAGCCATTTAAAGGCCGTGTTTATGATCCTTGCTGTGGCTCTGGAGGAATGTTTGTCCAGTCTGCAAGTTTCATAAGAGAGCATCAGGGAAATCTTGTAAGAGATGTGACCATCTATGGTCAGGATGCTAATCCTGAGACTTGGAAATTGTGCAAGATGAATCTCGCAATCAGGGGTATTGAGGCAAATCTTGGAAAGTCTAACGCTGATACATTCCACAATGACCAGCATCCGACACTCAAGGCCGACTTTATCTTGGCCAATCCTCCTTTCAATCTTGATAATTGGGGTGCAAATAAAATACAGGATGACCCTCGCTGGGCTTATGGCATTCCATCAGACAGCAATGCGAACTATGCTTGGATTCAGCATATGATTTCTCATCTTTCAACAAATGGAAGGATTGGTCTTGTTCTTGCAAACGGTTCTCTTTCTTCTAACAGCAATAATGAAGGAGTAATTAGAAAGAATATTGTCAATGCTGATCTTGTAGAAGGAATCGTTAGTCTTCCTGCACAGTTGTTTTACACTGTACAGATTCCTGTTTGTCTTTGGTTTATCTCTAGAAATAAGCAGAATAAGGGCAAGACTTTGTTTATAGATGCAAGAAAGATGGGTTCCATGGTAACCCGAACTCAAAGAGAGCTGTCAGCTGAAGATATTCAGCGGATTGTTGATATTTTTAATACTTTTAGAACTGGAGGAGAGGTCGATATTCAGGGTTTCTCAAAGGCGGTAGCTATAGATGAAATATCTAAGCAAGACTTCATTCTCACTCCTGGTCGCTATGTTGGTATTGAGGAACAGGAAGATGACGGCGAACCATTCGAGGAAAAGATGACAAGACTAACATCAGAGCTTTCAGGCCTGTTTGCAAAATCTCACGAGTTAGAAGAAGAAATCAGGAAGAAACTGGGGGCTATTGGTTATGAAATATAATCTTTTATCTCTTGGTGAAATTGCAAAAATAAAGTACGGTAAAAACCAAAAAAATGTTCAATCAGAAAAAGGAACATTTCCAATCTATGGAACAGGAGGTCTTATGGGATTTGCAACTAAGGCCCTATATTCTAAACCTTCTGTATTGATAGGTCGAAAAGGAACAATTGATAAAGTCCACTTCGCAGATCATCCATTTTGGACGGTAGACACACTTTTTTATACAGAAATAGATGAAAGCATTGTCTACCCAAAATACCTTTATTATTTACTATCATTATCAAATTTGAGCATTTATAACGAAGGCACTTCAATCCCTAGTCTAAGAACAGAAACCCTCAATCGTCTTAAGTTACGAATCCCAAACCTTGAATATCAGAACACAGTTCTGGCTATGCTTGATCCAATTGACACAAAACTTAAAATCAATAGTCAAATAAACGATAATTTAGTTGCTTAGAAATCCAACTTAGAGACATCTAATTCGCCCGACAACAAACGAGGAAGCAAGGTGTCTCTGACGTTTGAAAGACAGCTATTCTCCTCGGTATTAGCACCAATCATTTGAAACAGTGGCG
>JAILRW010000037.1 GCA_024698005.1 Sphaerochaetaceae bacterium
TCTGATATAGAATCACTGTAATAGTAAGTTCTACTGTACTTATCAATTACACCATGAGCCATCAACAAAACTGTTCCTTCATAAGAAATGCCTTCAAACCTCTTATAGCCCAACTTGTACTGTGCAACTAAAGCATCGCTACCAAAAGCATATGAAAGATATCTTGAAACATTCTGGACAGTACCACCACTTGAAATTCTTGTTGTAGAAACATAGTAAAGAGACTGGTCATTCTTCTCGTAAGCACCATTTGCTCTGTGATACATAAATGGAGAGGTGTAAACAAGCTCAAGTGAATCGTAAAGATAGCCATCTGCTTTTGCTTTGGTACTCTTCCTTCCCAAGACAGCTGCATATCCATCTACAGAAGCACCATCCGAAGGAGCTCTTGCTTCTCCTACAGGAAGGTCATCAATAGCAAGTTGTAAATAATATGATACATTCTTGCTTTTGGCGAAATTAACTTCAATAGAAGCAAGAGAGTTTGCGTTGCCAGCGATATAGAAGTTATGCATGAAAAGAAGTGGATTTAAGACTCTAAAGTCAACAGTCCCCTCTTCAGATTGATACATTACAGCTTCATTGAAAACAAAGGAAAGTCGTCCCTTTAGGAAGTTGAACTCAAATCTATGGCCAAGCATAAATCTGACACCTTTAGTTGGCCTTCTATCATAGTCATTTGCAGCAGTTCCAGGTTCAACTTCCTCAAGATCGTAATTCTTAGGATGACTAAAGAATGTTGTCAAAAGCTGGTACTTGAATACATTTCCACCCTTGAAGGTAAGAGTGAAATAATCGTGGTAAGAAAGAGTATCTCCAAGAATAAGATTACCCATCTCACCATTACCCCAGGAGAGTCTATCACGTCCTACAGTGAATCTTGCAAAGGAATTTCCAAGTGTAACATAAGCTCTATTCGGGAAGTCTACTGCGATACCTTCATTCATGAGCCATGGAATGTTAGTTCCTATTGCATGTGTATACTTCTGAGACATTTGATAATATGCCTTAGAAATATCATTTACTGTTGTCCTTGTCTTATACTTATTATAATCTTCCGCATCACCTTCCCTTGCGCCAATATTCAAATTGACAAATCCAGAGAGGAAGTTACCTTGATTGATTGTTGCACAGATATTTATTGGATCTTCTTCAAGATCAGAAGGAATTACTGCAAGAGAAGTTGCATAGCTATGTCCTGTCTGGAAAATTCCCTTTGGAGCAAGACGTACATTGAAGCGATAATTGAAGCCCGTTTCTTCATCTGTTACCTGAGAAAGTAAAACCTCTTTACGTGTCTTTACAAAATCGTCACTCGGTCTAAGGTTTTCCAATATATCTTTTGCCTCACCCTTGGTCCAAGGTCTAGCACCTGAAGGCAAAGCTTTTCCTTCCATTATATACAATGAGTCTATTTCTCTATATATCGGATCTGAAAGCGGAATGACTTCTTGAGCCCCAGCAACGATTGAAAAAATACTGAAAAATAATATGACGAAGAAGACAATATGTCGTTTATTCATAAATAAAAGTATTATTCAAAAACAGAACTCCTTCAATCAAAAAACAGAAATAGTCCAATAAATGGTAACTATTTAATAGGAATAGACCTTTTATAAATAAGCAATAGCAATTAATGTTATGGAATTGAATTCAATTTTATTACATAATAGAGAAAATTAAAGAGAGAGGCACTTCAGGAATAATGCGAATAGCATTTGGGTTTGACATATTCTATCCAGAGACTAATGGTGTTATTACAACAACCATCGATTTGGCGAGAAATCTTATTGATATGGGACACGAAGTCTTCTTCTTCGTTCCTGATGATAAGGCTTTTCAGGATGATGTCATTGAAAACGGAATAAAAATAATCCACATAAAAGCTCTCCCTACTTTTATTTACAAGGGAATCAAGATCATGCCTATCTGGGGCTGGTTCCTTGCAAAATATTTCAAGAAGTATCGTTTTGACATTATCCATAACACCTCTCCATGGCTAATGTGCATGGCCTTGAATCATGCTGCAAGAAGAACTCATACACCAGTTCTGGCAACCCATCACACTCTTATTGATGATCCTAACTACATCAAGTACGCACTCAAGAGTGATACTCTTGCAAAACTTGCAAGAAAACCGATGTGGCAGATAATATTCAGCCCATTCTTTGAACTTGTATGGATGGCAACAGCCCCTAACAAGCAGACTTGCGAAAGCGTAAAATCCCACATGCCATTCTTGGATGTGAGATATGTCTCCAATGGAATAAATATTTCCAAATTCGATAGCGATAAATGTTCTGGAAAACTACCAAAGGAGATTTCAGAGGATTGGGTCGGCAAGAAGACCTTCCTCTATGTCGGAAGACTTGGCTTTGAAAAGGCTATAGATGTAGCAATCAAGGCATTCTCAATTGCCCATAAGAAGCATCCAGATGCAAAGTTCATTATCGTAGGTCAGGGACCTGCTCAGAACGAGCTCAAGGATATGGTGAAGTTGAATGGACTTGAAAACAGTGTTCTTTTCACTGGCATGATTCCGAATTCAGAAGTTATAGACTCTATGCTTATGAAGAAAGTAAATTCCTTTGTTACTGCTTCCCTATCTGAGAACCAGTCTATGACTATCATTGAAGCAATTTGCTCAGGTGCTCCTGTGATCTGTGCCGATGTCTATAACATGACAAGCCTTGTAGGCCCTGATGCTGGATGGTACTTCCAGCCATCAAACCCTGAGGACATGGCAGATAAGATGATCGAAGCACTCTCTAACCTTGATGAGAGAGATAAGAAAGCTGAAAATGCATTAAAGAATAAAAATCTCTATGACGGCAAGAAGGTTGCAAAAGAGTTTGAAGCTCTATATATTGAACTCCTACAGAGAAAAGAAGATGGCTTCTACGTAAAGAATGGACAGCAAAAGGCCCGCTATTACAACAGGAACTTTACTTAAGATTCTTCTTGAACTCTTCAATATCTGAAAGCATTATCTTGGCAAGCTTATCAGCACCATAAGTAATTGGAACCTTCTCGAACTTATCGTCAAACTCCTTCAATTTTTCAGGATCATTTGCATATTCAAGAACAATAGATGCCTGCTTTTCATAATCAAAAGCAGCGTTCCAACCTAGTTTATAGCGTTCAATATAATCGGCAGAAGCTAGGACTGTATAAACTGTCTCAGTAATCAGAAATGGCCTATTTGCATATATTGTTTCAACTATTGTGTTAATTCCAGCTCTACCAGCTACCATATCAGCAGCATAGACATATTCATTTACGTTGGAAACAAATCCACGGATATATCCCTTTACCTGTGGAGGGAAGCTCTTTATTATTGCCTCCAGTTTGCCCCTCATTGTCTCCCTCATACCACCGATAATAACAATCTGCATTGGAATACCAGCCTGACCTAGGCGTTCAAGAAGACCTGTTGTTCCAAGACCTTCTCCTCCTAAATTAAGCTGCAATGTGAAGAGATTCTCATCAAGATCGAGCTTCTTTCTAGCCTCTGCTTTTGAAAGTACTGGAGAAGAAGCCAGAGAGTCCTGTAAAGGGAAAGGAACAAGCTTGAGGCTCTCTTCTCTCTGCCCCTGCTCAGCTGCACTCTTCAATCCTTCTATAGTGGAGACGTAGAATTTATCAAGACCATTGTTGATAGTAGCCTTAGGAACTGAGAATACATCGGTTGCAAAGTAATATACAGGAATATCTCTGTGACCGGCCTTGATCAAAAGATCGGTAAGAAATCGATTTGGATAAGGATGGGTAGTGAAGATAAAATCAGGCTTTTCTGCTTCAACAATTCTCTTCATTCTACCTGTAAGCAATCGACAGACCCACTTTGAGGCACTGTCCATACCATTTGTGCTCTGGTCATTCTTTTCACTCATCTTGCGTTCATACTTTGGCATCATGAGCATAGTTCTCCAGTATCTTTTGTTTATCCTGCCAATTGCCTTGATATCCAAAAGCTCAAAGAACTCAACAAGCTTTGCTTCATGCCCCATCATAGCAAGCTTTTCCTCGACAGCCTTTGCAGGCACATAATGCCCCTTACCACCATCAATATAAACACAGAGAGCTTTCATTCTTCCATTGTAAACTCAAATAAGGTAAAATAGCTACACATCTTTTATCGATGAACTATCACAATAATTCGAAGGAACAGTCTGTAATGTACGATTATCTTGTTGTTGGATCTGGTCTCTTTGGTTCGGTTTTCGCCCATGAAGCAAAAAAAAGAGGAAAGAGTGTACTTGTCCTCGAAAAGAGAAATCACATCGGTGGCAATATCTACACATATAAAGAAGATGGTATAAACATCCACAAGTATGGTGCTCATATCTTCCATACATCAATCAAAGAAGTCTGGGATTACATGAACCAGTTTGTTTCATTCAATAACTACATCAATAGTCCAATCGCCAATTACAAGGGTGAAATATACAATATGCCATTCAATATGAACACCTTCTCAAGGATGTGGAACATCTCCACACCAGAAGAAGCTAAGGAGATTATTGACGAGCAGAAGAAGGAAATTTCTGGCAATATCGAGAATCTTGAAGATCAGGCAATCAGTTTGGTCGGAAGAGATATCTATGAAAAGCTCGTAAAAGGCTACACGGAAAAACAGTGGGGAAGAGACTGTACTGAGCTTCCTTCCTCAATCATCAAGCGCCTTCCTGTCCGATTCACATATGACAATAACTATTTCAATGACTTCTATCAGGGAATTCCAATCGGAGGATACACTCAGATAATTGAAAAACTGCTTGAAGGAATTGAAGTAAAGCTAGAAGTAGATTTCAACAAAGATCAGGAAAAGTGGAGAGCTCAGGCAGAAAGAATTGTATATACAGGCTGTCTTGATGAGTACTTCCACTACTCCCTTGGTCCTCTTCAGTACCGCTCTGAAAAGTTCGAACTTGAAAGAGTTGAAACTGAAAACTATCAGGGAGTTGCTGTAGTCAACTATACCGACAGAGAGACCCCTTGGACCAGAATCATAGAACACAAGCACTTTGAAAAGGACCAGAGTCCTGTCACCTGGATAAGCCGCGAGTATCCTGTAGACTACAAGGAAACTGGTGAGCCATATTATCCTATCAACGATAAGACAAATACCGAACTCTATCAAAAATACAAGGAATTAGCTCTGAAGGATGAAAAGCTCATCCTCGGAGGCCGTCTTGCACAGTATGCGTACTTCGACATGGACAAGACTGTACTTGCAGCTCTTGAGCTTGTAAAAACAGAATTCTAATGAACACAGAAAAGGCCACCTCGTATGAAGTGGCCTTTGGTGTGTGTTACAGGAAACTCCTGTTATTTAGTTAATCTTTACTTCGATCCTTCTTGGCTGGACCTTTGCCTTCTTTGGGATTGTGATGGTAAGAATACCCCTGCCATAATCGGCCTTGATAGCATCCTCATCTACACTATCTGGGAGAGAGAAGCTTCTTGAGAAGGAAGGAGTCATAATTTCCTTTACGAGCAATGTCTGCTTCTCTTTCTTCTCCTCTTCCACCTTGCAGGAAAGAGTGAGAATGTGCTTATCGACATTCAGTTCAATCTTATCCTGGTCATAGCCAGCAACTTCAGCCTCGATAACATATTCATTATCAGTCTCATATACATCAACTGCTGGAATCTTCTTTACTGGGTTTGACCATGCATCAAAAAGGTCATTGAAGATTGGATCGAATCCAAGGAATGGGTCTGCGTTTCTATAAAATTTCATAATTGTAATCTCCTTTAATTATTTGTTGATTGTTACGCTAATTTTCTTAGCTTCCTGCTTTGCTTTCTTTGGCACTGTAAGTGTCAGAACGCCCTTTTCGAAACCAGCACTGATATTCTCTTCATCTGCTTCCTCTGGAAGAGTGAATGCTCTATCAAAAGTGCTGCTTACTCTTTCGCGAAGAATGTAGTGTCTCTTCTTTTCATCGTTAGAGCTGAAGCTCTTACCTGCAATGTGAAGAACGTGGTCATCTACATGAACCTCGAGTTCCTTTTCATTTACGCCTGGAAGGCTAGCCTTGATGACATACTCACCATCAGTTTCCTCGATGTCCACTGGTGGAATCTTGCCACCTCTAACATTCCAGCCATCGAAGAAGGAATCAAGCATCCTCTCAAGACCTGTTTCGTTATATTTCTGTACATCGTTTGCCATATTCGGCCTCCTTGTAATATCTTTTTCTTTTGTACCAATATATATGCAAAGCTCGTGCCAAAATATAATAATTATATATATAGAAAGAATTTAAATATTTAGATAAACAAAATAAAACATTACAGGTAATACAATAAGTGTCATTTTGATACACATTGTCAGAATGACACCTATTTTGGGTCAAAAAGGACTTTTTATGCCTTGAAGAGTTTCAGGAACCGGGACATATCGAACCAAGGAACTCTCTAAGAGTCAGATTTGCTATGAAATTGAAGTGAATCACATGGCTTTTTTCTGTAACGAGTACACCCTTTTCCCCCTCTTTCAGATTCAAAAGAGCAATCTGAGCTTCATTATTTCCATAGGAAACAACTAAATTCTCAGAAAACCTATTTGCATAAATAAGCAGAACCTCATTCTGCCTTTCATACCTCAAACTATAGCCTAGAGAAAGCAGGTGACGAATGATCAGCACTTCAGGATCAAAGCCATGATAGAAGTAAGGAATATATATACTCTTTGATTTATCCTTGTTCCCCTTTATAGGAATTAGCAAACCAGTAGACAGGAACTTTTCAAAGATTCCTCTGACCTTGTAAAAATCCTTTATTCCACTACTCTTCATCAATGACTTCAAGCTAAACTCTTCAAGAGGTCGAGTTTTCAATATGGAATAAAGGGCAATAACATTGGATGCATTGGCAAAGTCATCCATGACAATTTTTCTGAAGATTATATGGTCCTCATAGAAAACATCCTCTCCAGATGTGAACTCATATACATAGAGATAATCATCGCAACCAGCCATAGAAACGGCAGCAGTATCTATAGAAGATAGCTTCTTCTCTCCATCAAGTCCTAGATATCTGAGAGGAGAAACTATAGCAATCTTCTTTGAAAGTGAAAGTAGTTCAAGAGCAAGTTTTTCATCCATGCCTATATCTACACTCTCAAATAAAAAATTGTAGTAATAAAAACCCCGCAATGTTTGAATTTGCGGGGCAATGATCAAGCTTTGTCGTATCTTCCTGTTGGGAATTCTGCATCAAACTCAGAAAGCTGATTCATCAAACTCTTAGGATTGTCGAACCTCTTCTCTCTTCTCTTGTTGAAGATCATATACAGAGTTGGAGACAAGAGCAGAGTAAGGAATGCACCCGTTACAAGACCACCAACGAAGGTAAGAGCAATAGGTTGCATCATCTCTGCACCACTGCCAGGGAAGAAGGCCATTGGGACCATACCAAGGATTGTTGTCAGCGTTGTCATCAGAATAGGTCTGAGACGTGTTCTTGCTGCCATAAGACAGGCCTCTCTTACCTTGGTCTTCTTTCTAACAAGCTGGTTTATCGAATCGACCATTACAATACCATTGTTTACAACAACACCTATGAGGGCGATGATACCGACAATTGAGAAGAGCGAAAGTGCTTGATCCATCCACAGATGAATGAACACTACACCAATCAGCAAGAGCGGAATGGTTGCAAAGATGATGAAAGGATCAATCATCGATTCAAACTGGGCTGCCATTACCGCATATACCAGAACAAGTGCCAGGACGATAATCAGGGCAAGGGTTGGTGCATACTCTGCAAAATCAGACATTTCACCGCTCTGGGATACTGTTACCCCTTCCGGAACAAACAGGTGTGCATCAAGGGCCTCATCAACTGCGGCCTGTACCTCTGAAGATGTAAGACCTGCTGCTGCAGATGCAGTTACATGATTTATCCTCTTCTTGTCCTCTCTTGTGATTGATTTAGGAGATGTTCCGATCTCAAATGTTGCAATAGAATCAAGTCTTACATAACCATCATTCGCAGGGACCAAAAGAGCACCAAGCGAATTGATATTTGTCATAGAGCTATCATCCATAGTTACCTTCAAACTGTATGTAGTATCAGAAGAGAAGGTAGTAAGAGAGGTTGCGCTCTTGCCAGAAAGTGCATAGGTCAGTATCTGTGATACGTTGGACAGTGATACACCAAGGTCAGAGGCAAGGTCCTTATCAATGACGACACTGATCTTAGGAGCACCATTTGTAAGGTCTGTATTTACATTTGTGGCCTCAGGGACATAAGTCCTTATGATCGATGCAATCTCATTGACTGTCTCAAGTGTTTCATCGATATCACTTGAAGAAACTGAAATATTGATTGCAGAACCAGAACCTGGTCCACGGCCTGCAGAATAGGTCCAGACAGCATCTGGATTACCCTCAAGCAGAGGAGAACAGATACTCTTTATATCATTTACAGAGTACTTCTGATCTGCAATATCAGGCATACAGATTTCAATGGAGCCGGAATTGGATGACCCTGCGTTGATCATTATGTATTCATAGGCTTCTTCAGGAAGAACTTCGAGTATTTCTCTGTAGACCTTGAATAGCTCCTCCTGTGTAACATCCTTATGGGTTCCTGCTGGGAATGTAAGGTTCATTCTTACACTGTCGTCAGTATCCATACGAGGAGTAAGGGACATACCTACTCCAGAGAACTGACCAAGGGAGAAGGCAAGCAGGAGAACTAACAGAACAATAAGCAGAAGCTTATGGGACAGGAAGTAATCCAGGACCTTAACATACCCTACCTCCAATAGATCTTCAATTTTTGCAAGAAAATTGTCGATAGCTCTCAGAGGGGCAAATTTGATAGGCTTCTGAACTCTTGTTGAAATACCCATAATTGAACCAGAGAGAGCTGGAACCAAGGTGAGTGCAACAAACAGAGAGACAACCAGAGAAATACATACTGTATAGATGAGATCCTGGAACATCATACCGATCATCTCAAGTTTACCTTTGTAGATGATGAGAGGAATGAATACACAGAGAGTCGTCAATGTAGAAGACATGATCGCATTGGTCATGTTGTGACTTCCGAGAATCGCAGAAGCGGCACAGCTTCTACCCTGTTCTCTGAACTTTACAGTATTCTCAAGGATAACAATAGAAGCATCAACAATCATACCGATACCCAGAATGAGACCGGACATAGACATTGAGTTTACTGTGATATCCATGATGGACATACAGGCCAGTGTTACCAGAATCGAAATAGGCATCGAAAGAGCGATGATAAATGTTGTTCTGAAAGAGCGCAGGAAAAGGAAGATAATAAGCGCTGCGAGTATTACACCCATGATTGCACTGTTATATACCTCGTTCATTGTTGAGGAGATCATGGAGGTATTATCCCTCTGGACCTTCAGACGATAACCTGTTGGAAGTTCACTATTGATATCATCAAGTGAAGCATATACAAGCTTCGCAACATCTGCAGAGTTGGTATCAGAGTCATTGGAGAGTCTGAGTGTAATAACCTTCTCCCCATCGATATAACTTCTTCTTGAGTTTGTAGACTCCTCTACTACGACTTCACCAACGTCCTCGACCTTTATCTGAACACCATCGATTGTTTTAATCGTTGTCTTGCCAATCTCTTCAAGAGTCCTGAATCTTTCATCTATTGTTACCTGATAGTTCATTCCCTCCTGGGTCAAAGTACCACCAGAGGACTGAATATTTCTTGCAGAGAGAGCAGATGTAACATTTGCGATAGAAAGGCCATAGGATTCAAGTCTGATAGGGTCAACAATGACCTTATATACGCTTGAGGTACCGCCGTAGACAGTTACCTGAGAAATACCTTCAATTCTCTCAAATAGAGGCTTGGCAGAATCATTTGCTACATTATATGTCTCCTCAGCAGTACCAGGACCCGAGATTATAAGGGTCATGAAAGAAGAGCTAGAAGACGTATCAAACTGCATTACAGTTGGTGTATTTGCCCAATCAGGCAAGCTAGATGAAAGTCTGTTTATGACATTCTGAACATCTGATTGTGCATCATCAAGATCTGTTCCATATTCGAATTCAAGAATTACATTACAGCTAGAGGATGAAGCACGAGAGGTCATTGAATTAAGACCTGTAATTGATGTAACTGCATTCTCGATCTTCTTTGCTACCTGAAGCTCTACCTGTTCTGGGTCTACATCCTCATCAATGGATACCATGACACCTATGATAGGATATTCGACTGATGGATAAAGCGCTATCGAAAGATTTGAAAGAAAGAGCGTCGCAACTACGATTATCAGGACAAAGACCATGGTAATCGTGACTGGACGGCGAACCGATAATTCACTGATTTTCATTCTTTGCCACCTTACTCAACAACCTTGAGAGCAGAACCCTCAGTTACAGTACCCTTTACAATAACCCTGTCACCAACATTCAGACCAGAGGTAATTACACTTCTTCCCTTCTCTCTCTTGCCTGTGGTGACGATTCTTCTAACAGCCTTTCCATTCTCCTCAACATATACGCATGGTTCATTTAGATAGGTGCTGATAGCAGTAGTTGGAATCATAAGAACATCTTCCTCGATGTCTGTTGTCAAATTGAGAGTGACATACATACCAGCCTTTAACCTCTCATCCTCTTCAACAGAGAGAGTTACAGTAAAGGTTCTGTTAGAAGAATTAACTGTACTGGAAATTGTCTTTACAGTTGCATTCATCTCTTCTTCTGGCCATGCTGCAGTTGTAAAGGTTGCCTTCATACCTTCCTCGATTGTTGAAAGGTATCTTTCAGGAAGCTTTGCTGTAATTTCAAGTTCGCCTACAGATCCAACCTTTGCAATTGATGTAGAGGTAGTGATAGTCTGGCCAACATAGACATCCAACTCTTCAATTACACCAGAAAGAGAACTGATGACTGGCTGTGCCTTGTACTCAGCACCAGCAACAGAAGGATCTACATATGCTATGACATCACCCTTTTCAACGCTCTGGTTCTTCTCAACGAACAGCTTTGTTACCTTGCCACCTACATCTGATGTGAGGCCATAGTTATCGAGGGTATTGGTAATCTCAGCTCCAATTGTAGTAATCTGGGTAAAAGTCTCCTTTTCCATGGTCTGGACCATGACTGAGATTTCACTTGCCTTCACATTACCACCCTGTCTCATATTCATTTTCTTATTTGGCTCACTATTTCCCAAAAGATTGCGGCCAACCAGGAAGGCTAGAACAAGAATTACTAAAACAAGGATTAATGTGACAATTTTGTCAAAGGATAGTTTTTTATTTTCATTGGACATGGATTTCTTCTCCTCGATTACTTCAAAAGTATTTCAGCTTCTACACCAAGCGTTGTTGCAAGGCTTGAAAGAGCTGTTATGTAGGTAAGTCTCTGATCTAGAAGTGCAATTTCCGCTTCAAAGCGATCGCTCTTTACATCAGTCAGATCTTTATATGTTGACTTGCCCCCTTCATAAGCAGCCTCAGTAAGAGCGAGTTTTTTATTGGCAACATCAAGATACTTTTCGTACTTTGTTATGTTATCGAAAGCAGTCACAACACTTCTGTAAGACTTTTCAACACTCTCATTCAAGCTATCGAGAGTTTTTTCAGCACTGATCTCAGCTTTGGTAACATTACTATTGGCATTTTGCAGATTTGCCTTTGCTGTTGAATGAGGTAAGAGATGATCCAGAGGAAGAGAAACTCCGACACTCACATTTGCATTGTCATAGTAACTATCACTCCAGCTGTCGCTACTTGCTTTTGCTGTTTTGTAAGGGCCAGTAACTGCATTACCAATCTTATAGCTTGCGCTTACAGTGACCTTTGGATATACAGTAGAAGCCTTCAGATTCTTCTCTTTATCTTCAGCCTGAGAAACAGAGATAAGAGCACCCTGGTATGAGAGAGATGATGTTATCAATCCCTTTATCTCATCAATGCTCTTAAGTTCTCTTTCTTCAGGAAGAGTCCTTTCAACTTCAAAGTCATGTTCACCTATGAGATATCCAAGGGTAGTTCTGGCATTTTTTTCGGTAGTCAAAGCATAATCATATGAAAGATTTGCATCATACAGAGCAAGCTCAGCCTGTGCCAGTTCAAGAGATGATGCCTTACCTCCTTCATACCTCTTTTCGACTTCCTCATAACTTCTCTTGTTATCAGAAAGGTTGCTTTCTGCCCTTTCTACAGCCAAGATAACGCTAACAAGATTGTAGTAGGCGGTCCTTACAGAGTTCTCAATAGATACAACAGTCTGTTCATAACTATTGTAGGCACTCTGCTTTGTAAGCTTATTAGTGTAATGTGTCAGGAAATCTGTATTAGATATGCTCATACTAACAGTAGCGCCAATTGTTGGACTTATACCTGTTGTATATGTTGAGTCGATAATCGAGGCATCTTTCAAAGTTGCAGTGGAACTGACACTTAACGATGGAAGGTACGAAATAGTCGATGCACTTCTTATACTGTTCTCAAGATTGATACGCTCAACTTGCAATTGTTTATTGTTCTTTCTTGCAAGTTCTATTGCCTCTTCAACAGAAATAGTCGAGGCAAATAGCGTTGCTGAGATAAAGATCATAAGAAGAAATGCAATGGTGCTCTTTCTTTTCACGGTTTTTCTCCTTTGACCTAGCGGTCATAATTCCCACTCAAAAAAGATTATAAGTGAACATAAAACCTTGTTCGATTATTAAATCTGAAGAATTTGTGTAGATGTAAAAAAAAGAGGACTGGACACAAAATTCTGTGCTCAGTCCCCACTCTAATTCTATTATCTTATTACTTTTCGAGAACAGCCTTGATTCTTCTGACGCCTGCTGAGGAAGATTGCTCCTTGACAATTCTGAAGTGTCCCATTGTGCCTGTATGCTCAACATGTGGACCACCACAGACCTCCATGGAGAAGTCACCAATGGAATAGACCTTAACATCTTCACCATACTTTGCATCAAACTGAGCAAAAGCTCCCTTCTCTCTTGCTTCATCAAGTGTCATTGTCTCGCACTTTACAGGAAGGTCCTTGCTGATTGCATCGTTGACAAGATCCTCGACCTTCTTGAGCTCTTCCTTTGTAACAGGACATGGATGGTTGAAGTCAAATCTGAGACGCTCTGCTGTGATATTGGAACCAAGCTGCTTTACATAGCCTCCGAGTACAACACAAAGAGCCTTGTGAAGTAGATGAGTTGCTGTGTGAAGTGCAGTTGTTGCATCACTGTGGTCAGCGAGACCGCCCTTGAACTGCTGCTCAGCGCCAGCTCTAGATACTTCCTGATGCTTCTCAAAAGCTGCCTGGAAGCCCTTTTCATCAACAGTGAAACCATTCTCTGCAGCAAGATCTCTTGTGATTTCAATTGGGAAACCATAAGTATCATAGAGCTTGAATGCGAGACGACCAGATATTTCTCTAGAAGAGCCCTTCATAAGGTTAGGAAGCATCTTCTGGAATTCCTTCTCACCCTTTACAAGAGTGTCGCTGAACTTAGCTTCTTCCTTCTCAAGTTCGTCGTAGATGAAAGCTGTGCGCTCTGCAATTTCAGGATATGGCTTGCCATAGAGGTCAACGACGATCTTTGCAAGCTCAGAAAGGAATGCATTCTCGATTCCAAGCTTCTTGCCATGTCTGATAGCTCTTCTGATGAGTCTGCGAAGGATGTAACCCTGTCCGACATTGGATGGAGCCATACCCTTCTGGTCACCAAGGATGAAGACACTTGTTCTGATATGGTCAGCAATGATTCTGATAGATGTATCAGACTCTTCATTCTCGCCATACTTCTTTCCTGTAAGACCCTCTATGCCATGGATAATTGGCTGGAAGACCTCTGTTTCATAGACACTCTTCTTACCCTGGAGAATTGCAACAGTTCTCTCGATACCCATACCAGTATCGATACACTTTCTCTCCATCTCTACGAAGTTGCCATTCTCATCCTTTCTGTAGCCCATGAAAACATCATTCCAGATTTCAAAATACTTACCACAGGAACAACCAGGACGACAGTCTGGGCCACAAGCTGGGCGACCAGTATCGATGAACATCTCAGAGTCTGGACCACATGGACCTGTTTCACCTGCTGGACCCCACCAGTTGTCCTCTCTTGGGAGGAAGTAGATTCTCTCATCTGGGATACCGAGGCTTCTCCAAGTGTCTGCTGCTATATCATCACGAGGAACGTCAGCGTCTCCTGCAAATACAGTAACACTGAGCTTGTTTGGATCAAGGCCAAGAACCTGAGTCAGGAATTCATAGCTATAGTTGATTGCTTCCTTCTTGAAATAAGCGCCAAGTGACCAGTTACCAAGCATTTCAAAACATGTGAGATGATGAGGATCACCAACAGCGTCGATATCACCAGTTCTGATACACTTCTGGTAATCGGTAAGCATCTTACCAGCTGGATGTTCAGCACCAAGGATGTAAGGTACAAGTGGGTGCATACCAGCGGTAGTAAAGAGAACAGTTGGGTCATTCTCTGGAATCAGAGAAGCTCCAGAAATCTGTCTATGTCCTTTGGACACGAAGAAATCAATATAATTTTTTCTTAGTTCATTTGCAGTTAAGGCTTTCATAAGTTGAGAGTATATTCCTTTTGATTATTTTGTTAAAGATAAATAAGACTAGAAGAGAGTAAGCTGTTCAGGGTTCTCTGTATTTCTCTTTTCTCTCTTCTTTGGAGGAGCAAGAAGCTTTTTCAATTCCCCTTTCTTCCTGATTACAGTAACACCTGGAATCCTTGAATATTTGAATGCATATGTATATGCAGGGTTCTGGACCAATGATTCAAAAACATAAACAGGAAGCTGCTTTTCAAGTGCAATATCTGCAAGCATCCACGCAGGTCCCCCATCTCTTTCTTCTGGAATTGCCAGCTTCTGGCTCATCTCGATCATCAAGCGGTTACGGGGGATTGAAAACCACTTCTCGACAGAAGAAGACGGAGCAAAACCCGTCAACAGCAGAGAGCCAGAGTTCACAATCTCGATCATGATATTCTTCAAGGCTTCAGGGTTGCACTGATGTAGAGGAGATGCAAGAACTGCTATTACAGGAAGCTTTGCCTTCAGAGCAGATTGCAGCACTGCCTGACATACACCTTTTTCAATGACACAAAGTAGAACATGTCCTGTTCTAGAACTCTCTTCTACCAATCTGTGACACTCAGAAAGACCGGTTCCTGTTACATTCTTTGCACCAAATACTGTGAGCCTTGGCTTTGTAAGCAGATCTTTGTTTCCACAGAGATATAGAAAGTGAACAGGATTTTCCCCTCTCTCAGCTCCTTTTGGCCAGAGAGGATCATCTTCATCTATTATTTCGTAGTTTATACGCTTTTCGTAAGCTTCGAATTTGAGCTCTATTCGGTTATAGATAGCAGTGAATGCTTCCTTAGAAACACCTAAAGAGCTGGTGAGAGAAGGAAGGATTTCACAGCAGGGTCTTTTGACATCTACACACTCTTTCAAACTCTTGAAAACAGTCCAGGAGCTGTCATCCTTCTTTTTTGTAAGTTCTTTTATTGTCTCGCAGAGAAGAGCTTCTCTATAATTTTTTCTCATAGTTTCCCCTCAAGGAAAATTTTAACGTATGTATATAAATGAGAAAAGGACGTTACCGTCCTTAACTCTTAAATTCCACTACCTTGCACTCAAGCAGTATATCGGGATTGATTGCAAGCATATCCATCAGTCGGCAGGATGAGCCTGAAGGCTCGTTGGCTCCATTCTCCCAAGCAACTACTGTTGCTAGCGAAACCCCCATGACCTCTGCAAAAAGACCTTGTGATAGCTGTAGAAAGCGTCTGAGCTTTCTCACTTGTGCTGCAGAATAGCTCTGTGGCTTTTCTATGTTCAGAAGGTTCTTATGCTTTGTTATGTTTCCTTTCTTGGGGTAAAGCAGATCCTTCACCCCATCCTTGTATATGCTAATCATTTCTCTTATTTGCTATAGATATGTAAAAGCTCTTCTAGCTCTTCCTTTATCTTGTTCTTGCACTTACCACATACAGTTGAGACACCTGTGAGCTCCTGGAGCTCTTCGAAGGAGTGTACCTTACCTGCCTTTACAAGCTCTTCAATCTGTACATCGGTGACATTCTTGCATTCACACATCACCTTTGCGACCTTGTTCTTGTATGGATTAGGCATACCCTGCTTCTCAAGATAATCATCAATTGCAGCTCTGAGTGCCTTGTCGCCAAGAACAGAACAGTGGAACTTGTGCTCAGGAAGACCACCAAGCTCATCCATGATCATGGTAGGAGTGAGGTGATATGCTTCCTCAAGGGTCATGCCAATTGCCATCTCACTCATCATAGAAGTGGAAGCAATTGCACTTGCACAGCCATATGTGAGCCATCTGAGGTCCTGAATCTTTCCATCCACAACCTTTATGCCAACTCTCATCTGGTCACCACAAGCGAGAGAACCAACCTCTCCAATACCATCAGCCTCGAAGTCTTCACCATCCTGCCAAAGGTTTCGAGGATTCATGAAATGTTCCTTTACTGTATCTGTATAGACCCACTGGGACATGAAACTATTAGCCATTATTCTGCTCCTTACGGGTAGACATCATTCTTACCCTCTTGATAATTGGAGGAAGCTTTTCAAGAACATAGTCTATATCTTCCTCAGTGTTCTCACGACCAAGTGAGAAACGGATGGAACCATGTGCGATCTCAACGTCGACACCACAGGCAAGAAGAACGTAGCTTGGTTCCAGACTACCTGTTGCGCAGGCAGAACCTGTTGATACCTGAATTCCTTCCATATCGAGATAGAGAAGAATTGATTCACCCTCTGCGCAAGGGAATGACACATCGAGAGTGCCTGGAAGACAATCTGTAGGATGTCCATTGATAACTACATTTGGAATCCTCTCTTCAATACCCTTTCTGAGCTTCTCTCTCAACTTCCAGAGGTACTCGGCTTCTTCTTTCAAATTGAGCTTTGCAAGTCTTGCAGCTTCACCCATGCCTGCAATTGCAAGAGTGTTATAGGTTCCAGCTCTAAAGCCACTCTCCTGATGACCTCCGTGAATGAGCGGCCTCAAAGGAACACCTGGGCGATGATATAGGGCACCTACACCCTTTGGACCATAGAACTTGTGAGCTGACATTGAAACGTAATCTACATCCCAATCCTTTACATCAACCTCAATCTTTCCAATTGCCTGGGTTGCATCGGTATGGAAGAGAGCACCTGCCTTGTGAGCAAGAGCACAAGCTTCCTTTATTGGTTCAATTGTACCTACCTCATTGTTTCCTGTCATAATAGAGACTAGAGCTACATCGTCCCCAAGTTTCTCTTCAAGTTCCTTGAGGCTGATCTTTCCAGTTCTATCAACAGAGAGGAAATCGACCTTGTATCCTCTCGAAATAAGATACTGAGAGGTCTCTTCAATACAAGGGTGTTCAATAGTGGTAGTAATTATCCTATTTCTCTTATAGCCCTCATCGATCAGATCTCTGAATGTGAGGAAAACAAAGTTGTTTGCTTCAGAAGCTCCGCTTGTGAATACGATACCCTTCTTATCACAATTCAAAAGAGAAGCAACCTGCTCACGAGCCCACTCTACTGCGGTATCAGCATCTCTTCCTGAGCGATGCATACTCGAAGCATTTCCATATAGCTCAACATTATCCTGTATAAGCTCAATGACTTCTTTTGCCATTGGAGTTGTTGCATTGTTATCTAGATATACGTTTCTCATTTCAATTCCCGTTTATTTTCTAGGAATAAAGATATAATCATTGGCATTAATCGTCAACAAAGTCGAACACACCATTTCCTAGCACGCACTCCTTTTCCTTACACAATCTGACATGATGTTCTTTAGCCCATCTGACATAGCCACAAATGGAAGGAAGATAGGAAGCAAACATTGCTCTGAAGAGATTTACTTTCTTGCATCTATGGCACTTCTTGAACCGTTCTTCATACACACTGCAACATTTATTTTCACTATCATAGAATTCACAAGGATTAGAGAGGTCTATCAGAAGCATATCTTCAGAGACAACCTTCTCGTGGCAGCAAAGGCCACAGTTGGAACAAAGGCTCTCCCACTCCTCTTTTTTCATGAAAAAAGACCCCGTGCTTTTTTCATCATCTCTTCATCGAGAGCAGGAAGACTACTTATAACATTTATAGCTATCTTTCCTTCATGGACCAACTCGAGATCTCCCTTGCCTCTTCCTTTCATGTCGATGCCAAATTCACCCTCCCCTTTGAGCTCCATCATGAAAGAGTTGTCATCTATCTTGATGATATTGGCACCTACTGGATATTTCACAAATCCAATTGAACCAAGTTCGACTTCCTCAGAGAAGGGGTTTGGAAAGTTTATATTCACAAATGATTCAAGGCTTGTGAGCTCTTTGAGTTTATCAAGGTTATCAGCAACCCAATTGGCACAGCTCTCATAATCATACTTATCATCAAACTGTCCGGGAGTTCCCTGTGAAAGAGCGATTGCTGGAACATGTTGATATATAGCTTCCCTAGCAGCTGCACAAGTTCCAGAATAGGAAATGTCGGTAGAACAATTTGGACCATTGTTGATACCAGAAATTATAAGATCTGGAAGAGAAGGAAATATATTACCTCTGATTGAATAGAGGACGCAGTCTGATGGAGTACCACTACAGTAGTACTTATTCTTGCCAAAAGCGGTAAAAACAATGGGTTTTGTAAGATTCATGGAGTGAGAAAAAGCACTTCGATTCCCATCGGGTGCAGATACCCAAACCTCATGACCTCTCTCCTCCAAGACCTTTATAAGAGCAGGCAGGCCACCCTTGTTATATCCATCATCGTTGACAAGTAATAGCTTCACTGCTCTACCTTCACAACAGTTGCAGGACCATGAGGAATGAATGTCCTCATTTCTGGCTTGAAGCCGAATATCATCTCATAATCTGAGAACTTCTGTGTGTACTCTTCCAATGCACTCTTTGTGAGTATCAAATAAATTGAACCAAGAGCGCCATTGCTTACAAGAGAACCACCATACACTTCACGTATTTCTCCAGCTCTCTTCATGAGCCAGTCTACCTCAGGGCAGACAATATTGAAGGTATCCCTCATACTGATATAGACATCTGATAGAGCCCGGCCAAAGCCTTGAGCATAACCACGCTCAAGATTTGAAACACCACGCTGAACCTTGATCGACTCAAGGATTACATGCTCACTGGTCCTTCTCTCATGCTCCGTAATACCTGTAATTACATGACTTTTGAGTTCACGGATAGAGATGTCTCTTATAGGAGTACCGTCAGTGATGCACTTTGCAAGATTGACACAGCAATCGTGAGCATCCTGTCTAGTCTCTTCAATGTCATTTCTCAAGATCTGTGGTGGGATTTGAGGGTCAACTATGATTCCACAAGCTTCATTCTTATCAAAATCAGAGAAGTTGTAGTCAATAAGCCTATAATTCATGCTGGTGAGGTCAAAGTATATTACCTTGCCTTCCTCAGCATAGAGCATGGTGATCAGGTCTCTGACACGAGGATGGATGTTAGAATACTGGTTGAGTGCCTGGTGAGATATTCTGATTATACTGTTTTTATCAAGCTTGAATGAAAACAGTTCATTCAAAGCATTGATTAGACCAATAGAAAGAGCGGAAGAAAGAGTGAGCTCATCACAGTAAAGAAGAGCTCCCTTAAGGGTGATATTCAAGCCACATGGAATCCTGTGCCCATCACTTATAAGCAGTGACAGAACACCCTTGATATAATTTGCCCACTTATCCTCTTTCTTGAATTTAAGAGCATTGATGGAAAACTGTTTCTTTTCATTTCTGGTAGCATCATATAGAGAAACAACTGCTTCATCTCTTCTAGAAACAGCAACTCTTAGTGCTAGAGCCCCAGTTCCTGTAATGCAGTAGCCTTTGCAGAAATCAGAAAAAGCTCCCATTAGAGTGCATACTCCAGGGACCTCAGATATTAACTCTGGGGTTTTGTCAAAATATTCCCTATGGCAGTTGATGATCTTATCCATGATGTAGATTCCCTTAAGAAAAGAAAAACCAGCAAATCATTCTATTAAAAAAAAGCGGAAGGCATCTTTTGCTTTCCGCTTCAGCTTTCAATTGAGACTTACTTGTTGAAATTAGCATACCTCTTGTTGAAGCGATCAACACGACCGGTTGTATCAACAAGCTTCTGTGTTCCAGTAAAGAATGGGTGACAAGCAGAGCAAATTTCTACTGTAAGGTTCTTGGATGTGGTCTTTGTCTTAATGACGTTGCCACAGGAACACTTGATCTCTCTGATTTCGTAATTAGGATGGATATCAGCCTTCATTTTATTTCTCCTCCGAAATTATATATCCTACATTCACTGCTTTCACAGTGAACAAGATTTCATCTAACAGAGCTCATGATCTGAGTAGCTGTATTTGCAGCTGCTGAGGACATGGACCCTAGGAATTCCTTATTATTATTAGTTTTCTTCATCTTGTCAATTAGGAATGCAGACATCTCAATGTCATCCATATTGCCTACCGCAGACCTGAGAAGGAATAGTCTGGACTGCTCATCCTTTGAAAGCAGAAGATCATCTCTTCTGGTTCCTGACTTCTTGATGTTGATTGCAGGGAACTTCCTGCTGTCAGCCATTCTTCTATCAAGAACGATTTCATTGTTACCAGTACCCTTGAACTCTTCGAAGATGACCTCATCCATTCTGGAACCAGTCTCGATAAGAGCAGTTGATATGATGGTAAGAGAACCACCCTCTTCAATATTTCTAGCAGCACCGAAGAATCTCTTTGGCTTGTGAAGTGCATTGGAATCGACACCACCAGAAAGAATCTTGCCGGAAGCTGGAACAGTCTGGTTATAAGCTCTTGCAAGACGAGTGATGGAGTCAAGCAGAATTACTACATCCTTCTTCTGTTCTACCAATCTCTTTGCCTTCTCGATTACCATTTCAGCAACCTGGACATGTCTTGTAGCCTGCTCATCGAATGTGGAAGCGACGACCTCGGCCTTTACACTTCTTCTCATGTCAGTTACCTCTTCAGGGCGTTCATCGACGAGAAGAACTATGAGATGTACTTCAGGATGATTGGTTGTAATTGCATTCGCAATCTTCTGCATAAGTACGGTCTTACCAGTTCTTGGTGGAGCTACGATAAGGGATCTCTGGCCTTTTCCAATTGGACAGAAGAGGTCTACAACTCTTGTTGAAAGATCCATCTTTTCTGGCTCACTCGCCTGATTTGCATATTCGAGATGCAGCTTTTCATCAGGGAAAAGAGGTGTGAGGGTATCGAATGGAACTCTTAGCTTTGCCTGCTGAGGGGTCTGACCATTTACCATTGTGATTCGAAGCATCGCATGGAAACGGTCACTATCTCTTGGGCTCTTCAGCTGTCCATATACAGTATCACCAGTTCTGAGGCCACAACCCTTTACCATACCCTGGGAGACGTATACATCCTCTGTTCCAGTGAGATAGCTGTTGATTGAATAACGGATGAAGCCATATCCATCAGAGAGGATTTCGATGGTTCCTTCGACCATGAGTGCTCCTCCTGAGAGCGCATGAATCTTCATGAGCTCCTTGATAAGGTCCTGCTTCCTGCAATCAAGAATAACCTCTTCTGCAATACCCTTCTCTCTTGCCATATCTCTCAGGCGCTCGATTGGGATTACTGTGAGATCGGAGATGAAGAGCTTAGGAGCATCTGGATTTTCCTCAAGGTTGACCTCTGGGATTGTCTCCTCCTGTCTTCTATCCTTGGCTCTGCCGTTCTTCTTGTCAAAGCGGTTTCTCTTGTCATACTTGTTGTATCTGCCCTGCTTCTCATAGCGAGTAGAGCCTTCTTCACCAGAGTTCTCTGTACTCTCATCTGTAGAAGCTTCTGGGTTTTCTTCTGATGTAGCTGCTACCTCTTCTGGTGCTTCTACTGAAACAGTTTCCTCAGCGACTGCTTCTATTTCGTCCTCTTCAGATACGTTTTCAACAATCCCAAGAGGAAGCTCCTCCTGATTGCTCTCTTCTTCGACCTTCTTCTTTCGGCCTCTTTTCTTTTCTCCGCTCTGTGTCTTTTCCTTTGCAGTCTTTTTCTGGACACGCTTTTTTGGCTTTGGAGCCTTTAATGTCTCTTCTTCTACTGCAGCTTCTTTTTCTTCTGCACTGTCTGCTTCAGTTGCTTTTGCAGCAACTTTTCTAACACGAGGGGTTCTCTTAATAACGATTTTTGTTGGTTTGGATTCATTCTCCTGTACGCTTTCATTAGCTACAGATTCAGAGAATTCTTCAAATTCCATCTATTATTCTCCATTTTTGATTATCATCACATACAACGAAAGAAATAATGAAATATTGATGATATTAGGATTTAAAACTTTGTTTATATATTTGAAAGGAAAGGATCTGCAACAAATCCTTCTTGCTGAATACGCTTTAAATATATTCCCAATGACTTACAGTGTCAACAAGAGACTTTCCTTGAAGAAATACATGTACAAGAATAAAAGCAGCAGCAACACTTCTTTTTCGAACATACTCTCTAGAAATTGCACTGAAATTAATTACTACACTCTCACTTCTGTTCTTTGTAGAGATACCAAAGGATACTCCTTCTGTATTACCAGAAATGGAAAGAGCAACGTCAGAAGAAAAGAGCACGCGGGTCTTATCTGCCTGAATAGAAGGATCTGATTCGTGAAAATCGAGAATACCACCCTTGAAATAGCGAGAATACTCAGGATCAGAAGTGATAAGTGAAGAAACAAGACCACCTGTGAAGCCCTCGCAGATAGAGAGTGAGAGCTTGTTCTCTTTAAGGTATCCAGTCAATGTAGTGAGTGCACTTACATCCCCATCCTGAACAAGTTCAGGGCCTACCAGAGAGCGAAGACTCTTTATTGCACTATCTCTTTTCTCTTTATCTCCACCCTGAACGTATAGACTTATTTTATAGTCCTGGAAGCGAGTTCCCCAATCAAGTGAGCTATCGACCTTTTCAGTGAGCTCCTCAAGTTTTGCTTCTGCTATGATGTATGTAGTGTATTCGTCTCTCTCCACTCCATCATGCCCTATCTCCTTTGCAAGAAGAGGGAGCACATAGTCATAGAACATTGGCCTCATCTCTCTTGGAGGGCCAGGAAGTGCAATAATGAGACAATTATCTGTTCTTCCATAGAAGCCCTCAGCGGTTCCGTTTGGATTTAACAAACAGGTAAAACCACTAGGGATCAGAGTCTGCTTTTCATTTGCTCCATGGATTCTTTCTCCTATTCTCTCATATAGCCTTTTATAGCAATCAGAATTTTTCTCAAGGGAAACTGAAGCTGCCTGAGCAATGGCATACCTTGTCATATCATCACTAGTAGGGCCAAGGCCTCCTGTGACTATGACGACATCGCTCTCTGCTGCTGATTTTGAAAGAACTTTTTCAATGGAACCATCGTCTGGAATTGCAATACACTCTTTCATGCTGTACCCAAGATGAGTGAGTTCTCTAGATACAAGCTGACAATGCTGGTCCTGTATTATCCCACGGACCAGCTCTGTGCCAATTACGATAAGCTCTACACTCTTGGTCATGATTTACCCTTCTTGATAAACTTCAGGACAGCCCCAATGATCAAAAGAGCACCACTGAGGTAAATAGAGACAAAGGCAAACAGATCTGGATGATTTACATAGAATGTATTATCTCTCTCAGAACTGTAGACAGGTACATCATAAATGTGCCAGGTCATCTTGAACTGTTCAACAGGATCAACAATCTTACCAGTTGGCAATATCATACATGTGAGACCTGAATTTGTACTTCTTACCATACTCTTTCTTGTCTCGACAGAGCGCAGTGTTGCAATTGCAGCGTGCTGTATAGCAGCCTCTGCACAACCAGACCAGCGGTCATTTGTCAAGTTGACAATAACTTCTGCGCCATTCTTTACAAATTCTGCACTGTGGAAGCCGAATGTGTCCTCGTAACAGATAGGAGTCGAGAACTTTACACCTGCTGCCTCAAAGACTACAGGTTCATCACCAGGGAGCCACCAATTGTAATCATTGGCAAGGAGCATCTTATAAAGCCAAGGAAGCTGCTTTTCATATGGGAAGTGTTCAGTGAAAGGAACAAGGTGCTGTTTTGCATAGCTCTCCTTGATTCTGCCTTCATCGAAAAGAATTACTGTATTGTAGTCGATCCTATTGAGATCACCATCCTCGAGAACAGGTCCTTTTGTTGGGTCCTTAAGTACCCCGCGAGGATTACCTGTTATAAGTGGAAGGCCAAGCTCTTCACCAAAATCGACGAACTCCTTGACAAGGGCTGCAGTCTTTTCATTACTTGAAATCTTATCAGTCTCCTCATAGGAGTAGCTCATATGCCAATCTACAGAAGGGATGAACGCTGTTTCAGACCAGACAACTACTTCAGGATCTCTTCTTATAGCTTCAAGAGAGAGCCTTCTAAGATTACTGAAGTTGCTTCTATATGTCTCGAGACCACCCTTCCAGGAGTCATGGTTGTGCTGGATTGTAGCAACTCTCCAGGTTCTGTCTGCCTCTTCGTTGGACCACTTTCCAACCTTTACGAAACCGAAAATCAACCAGATTATGAAGAGAACAATATATACAATAGGGAAAATCCTATTCTTCTTGATGTAATTTACAATTGATTTATCCTCACCACAGAAAATATCTGCTACATAGCGAGCAAGGAAGGCCTGAGGGAGAATGAGCATGAATATGATGCCCCAGACGCCGGTAATCTCAGCGATCTGCATCAGAGGTAGGTATCTGTATAGGGTGTAGCCAATATTGCCATATGGATAACCAGCGAACCAGCTTTCTGCAAGGTATGCGTATGCAACCCAGATGAGAGCCTGAAGGATATAACCATGTTTTCTAAAGAAACGATCTGCGGCCTTGAGGGCTAGGAACAACAGGACCATTTCGCTTCCCTTGATTATGGTTACAATCAAGATGGCAAGCTTATGGAACCCAGGAAGCCAATAGTTAAAAAAAAGATAGAATGAAACACCGAAGATAAAACCATAGATACCACTAGCAGGTACTGAGGTGTTCCTGATTATTGCAAGCACTGGAATGAGTGCAAAAAAGGCTATAAAGCCGAAACCTTTGCTGGTAACGAATCCAGGAAAAGCCAATGAATATATAAATGCGGATAAAATTAATATAAAAACCTCAGAACAGTAGGTTCTGAGGTTTCTTCTGTTATAAAAGTTCTTCAAAACAGATTTCTCCAATAATCTTATTCGAAATCTTCTGCTGCAGAATCGCGAAGATTCCATACGGAATCCTTGAGTTCCTTTCCTGGACGGAAAATTGCAACTCCATGTGTATCTACAGCGACCAGATCACCGGTCTTTGGATTACGGGCCTTTTCTCTGCCTTTTCTAGTTCTTACTTCAAAAGTACCAAACCCACGAAGCTCAATAACTCTGTCATCCTTGAGTCCATCTTTAATCTCTTCGAACAGTTCATCGATTACCTGATGGATATCGGTTCTAGGGATTCCGAGCTTGTTATGAAGACTTTCAATCATAGCAGCTTTGGTAAGCTTCTCTTTTTCCATGATAAACTCCTAGGAATCTTGATTGTCTTTTTCCCGTTAACACACCATTTAGTTGTAAATGGATACGAGTGTACAGCTAGTATTAGTACTAACCTTATGCAAGCTTAGCAAAAGCGTGATACATTCTGGACTTCTTTCTGCTAGCTGTGTTTCTGTGAAGAACACCCTTGCTTGCAGCGCTATCCAAAAGCTTGAAGCTGAGAGCCATAGCAGCCTGTGCATCTTCCTTGTTGTTAGCAGCAACTGCAGCATCGAACTTCTTGATAGCAGTTCTGACTGCACTCTTTACCATACGGTTATGCATTCTGCGCTTGGTATTCTGGCGCTCTCTCTTTTCAGCGGACTTGTTAGACACTTTATTCCTCCGATCTAAAATACTTTTCGATTTTAGTTTATTTCTTTTGTATTACAACTTTTACTAAAGCTGCGCGATTAACAAAACTAGCAAAAAACCTAACTTCGGTCAAGACAGATTGACAACATTGACCAACTTTCTTCATTCAGCACTGAAGAGTTCCTCTTCAAACTCCTCATCTACCTCCCAGTGACCAGTGTCAGAATTGAAGTAAATATATTCGAAAGGAATATTCACACTTCTTCCTTCACTGCCGCTCACTGTTATCTTTCTTGAGAGAATATTGATTGTAGAAACCCTCCAAAGCTCCCGGTCAAGCTTGATTCTTGAGCCTTCTGGTGGGCAATTTGCCTTCTCCTCCACATAGTAATCATATTCGTATGCAAGACAGCAGAGCAATTTTCCACATGGCCCTGATATCTTTGAGGAGTTGAGAGAAAGATCCTGTTCCTTTGCCATCTTGATCTGGATCTGTTGTCCATTTGCATTGAAGCAGTGACAACAGAAATCACGACCACAGACTGAAAGGCCTCCGAGCATGCTAGCCTCATCTCTGTCCCCTACTTGTCTGAGTTCGATTCTCATCTTGAAGACAGAAACCAGATCCTTTACAAGATCCCTGAAATCAACTCTGCCATCGGAATAGAAGAAGAAGATTACCTTTGGCTCTCCTAGCAGGAAGTGTGCACTTATGAGCTTCATATCGAGCTTGTGCTTCTTCACCTTCTCCCTGCAGATTTCAAGGGCATAGTCCTCCTTGCTCGCATTCTCTCTTGCCTTGTTTATCTCAGCTGGAGTTGCTATATGGTCAAGCCAGGTAACATCTCCACTGACCTTGACCTTCTGGTTTGCTCTACAATTGACCTCGGCACAAACTTCACAGCCAGAGTCACCACCTGCACAGGAGCCAAAATGCAGGCAAGCTCCTGTAATATTTGGATTTCCTGGCTCATATCTCTTCTTGCCAACAGGAGCAGGACCTATTACAACACCAAGGTCAAGCCCATATTTGGTCTCGTACACTACCTGGCAGCCCACAAAGAGCTCATTATCCCAGGCAGCAAGCATTTTATCATTATAGGAAGTATTCTTGACCACATAGACGTAGGCAAGTTCATCCTTTTCAACTACTTTCTTAGCCATGAGATAAAACTATCATGGCCATTGAAGTTTAGCAAGCTAGTCGAAATATCTTGCTTTACAAAATAAACATTTTAGGTTTTGCTATCACTCATGAATATCGACAAGATAAATTTCAGATCCAATCTTTTCCTTGCACCTCTTGCAGGCTACACAGATGGAGCCTTCAGAAGAATAGCAACCGAGCATGGAGCAGGCTGCTGCGTAACTGAGATGGTCTCTGCAGAGGGTTTAGCTAGGGGAAATGATAAGACAGCAGATCTTCTTGAACGCTTTGAAGGCGAAAAGGAGCTTATAATGCAGCTCTTTGGACCTGATGTTGATCCATTTACTCGCTGCCTTGATAGCATACTGAAATACAATCCAACCATGATCGATATCAACTGTGGCTGTCCTGTTCCCAAGGTAGTAAAGACTGGTGCTGGATCTGCTATGATGAGAAATCCTGAGAAGATTGGCCAAATTGTCTCTTTCCTCACCAAGAACTCTGATGTCCCTGTTTCTGTAAAATTCCGTCTCGGATGGGACCTGGCAAGTGAGAACTATCTCGAGTTTGCTCACGTCTGCGTAGATAACGGAGCAAAGCTGTTGACCTTGCATGCAAGAACAAGAAGCCAAGGATATTCAGGAAAAGCTGACTGGTCAAAGCTCAAGAGGCTCAAAGAAGAGTTTTCCAATACTGATGTAAAAATCTTTGGATCAGGAGATGTGTTCACAGCAGAGGATGCAATAAGGATGCTGGATGAAACACATTGCGATGGGGTCATGTTCGCACGTGGCGCTATCGGCAACCCATTCATATTCTCTCAGACTCTTTCACTTCTGGAAGGCAAAGAGTATTCAAGACCAACTACTGCTGAAATAGTCAGGACAATCCTCACCCACTACGACTACATGGCTGAAATCTTTGATGAAAAAACTGCAGGCCATGAGATGAGAAAACATGTTTGTGCATATGTTAAGGGAATTCCAGGTTCTAGCCGTGTAAAGGCTGAAATTGTCAAATCTGTTACTCGTGATGAGTATCTTAAAGCACTAGAAAGCTTAAAATAATAAAAACTTTTATTTGACTGTGAAATAATCGATAGTTTAGCATTTTCTTTACGGAGGTGCTGGAATGCGTGTTCTTATTCTTGGTTCTGGAGCGAAAGACCATGCCATTGCATGGTGGTTCTCAAAGTCTGACCTAATTACAGATCTTTATATTGCACCTGGAAATGTAGCGACCAGCAAGTTTGCAACAAACCTACCACACATCAATCCTGCTGATTCTATCCAGGTCTATAGAGCTTGTGTCGCTTTCAAGATAGACCATGTTTTCATTGGAACAGAGGCTCCTCTACTTACCGGCGTAGTAGATTACCTCAACCAGAGGGGCATAGACACATTTGGAACTCCAACAAGAGCATTGAAGCTGGAAAGCGACAGAGCTTTTGCAAGAGCTTTCACAGATAGACATAACATACTTACACCAAGAAGAAACCTTTTTGAAACCTATGAAGCTCTCGAGTCCTTCCTCAAGCGTAACGAGGGAGAGCGATATGTGCTGAAATCCAATACAGTTGCACCTTCAAGAGTCATGCTCGATTCAAGAGACTCCAATGCGCTCTTATCCTTCGCAAAGGAACTTCTGAAAAAGGGTCCTGTACTTCTCGAAGAGCATATCAAAGGTCTTTCCATAACCTGCACCTTACTTGTAGACAACAATGGATATCTGATGCTCCCTCTGACAAGCGACTACATGTTCACAAGTGATAATGAGGGCCTGCCAACAGGTGGCATGGGTGCAATCTGTCCAATCAACCCAGGAGAAGAGGTAGACGATAATATTAAGAATCTGGTAGTCGAACCAACAATCTACGGCATGAAAGTCGAAGGTCTCTCCTACAAGGGTGTTCTCACAATTTCAATTGTTGTAAGCGAAGATAATCACCCATATGTTGTTGACTACCATATGCGTTTCAATGACCCTGCTAGCCAGGCTATCGTCCCTCTCATCAAGAACGATGCAGTTAAACTTTTAATAGCCATGAAAGAGGATAAGATAGCACAACAGACCCTCGAACTTACAAATGAGTCTACTGTTGCTGTTGTAATTGCTTCTGAAGGCTACCCTATGAATCCTATAACCAACAAGAAGATCGAGCCTGTCAATCCTCTTCTTCTTTTCAACGTCTTCGACACCCTTCCAATGGTATTTACAGGCGCTGTAATTGGGGATGAAGCAGATGAACTCAAAACAAGTGGAGGAAGAAACTTCACCCTCGTTGGTAGAGGATTAAATATAAAAGCGGCAAACGAGAACGTCTACCGCCATATAGATAAGATTAAATTCCAGGGTTCTTGGTACAGGAATGACATCGGAACAAAGTTCTTTGTCAATCCTGAAGATGAATTCAATTTTTAACTCTTCTGAACTCGTAAAGTAGAATGCCACATGCAACGGATACATTGAGAGAATCGATGTGTCCGCTCATTGGTATGCTTGTTATGTAGTCACACTTCTTTCTAACAAGCTGACTAATACCATCACCCTCACTACCCATTACGATGACACTTCTTTTTGCGAACTTTGTATCATAAGAGCTCTCACCTGCCATATCAGCACCATATACCCAGAAACCATTGTCCTTGAGTGTATCGATCTCTCTGTTGAGATTGGTAACTACGGCCATCTGTACATACTGAGCTGCACCAGAAGATACCTTCTGAACAGTCTCATTGGCCTGGACACTTCTTCTTTCTGGAATAATTACAAGGTCGACCCCAAACTGGTCTGCAGAACGCAGAATTGCACCAAGGTTATGTGGATCAGTGATACCATCCAGCATCAACACAAGCGCACCCTGGTCAGGCCCCAGAGAGGAACAGAAATCCTTTACTGAGATCTCCTGAATCCTGGAAGCTCCCTTTCTTGGACCACCGAGGTCAAGCACTGCCCCTCTGTGATCAACATCAGGCATCATCCTGTCCATCTCGACACGTGCAATCTTTCTGACTGCAACTTTACCTGAGAATCTAGCTTCTCTCTCGAGAGCTGCAATTCTCTCTCCGCCGCCGCGGACAATAAATAGTGTAGAACCAGCTCCCGCTTTCTTGAGAGCCTCCTCTATAGCATGAAAACCGTAAATCTTTTCGCCCATAATGGGGATAAATTACAGTCAAAAGTAATTTTATTCAAGACATAAAATAAGAACAAAAGAAAAAGGAGCACATCACGTGCTCCCTATATCTCAGTTAATTCTCAAATGGAATTGGATCTGGGGTTGTATTTTCCCCGATAGTCTCCGAAAGTTCCCTCATGAGCTTCTTTGCCTTCATATCCAGCGCACCAAGCTTAGGTGTCTGAACAAGTATGTGAAGATACATATCTCCACGGTTGTTCACGCTGCCTCTGAAGGAAGGAACCCCGCGACCACGCAAGCGAAGAGGTTTTCCAGACTGGATTCCAGCAGGAACACTCACCTTGACCTTTCCACCATCGATTACAGGAACCTCGATCTCGCAACCAAGGGATGCCTGCATGAAAGAAATTGGAACCTGCAGATGCAGATCTCTATCCTCTCTGATGAAATACTTGTCATCCTTGACGCTTACAACAATGACAAGATCTCCAGAAGGACCACCATTCTTACCTGCGTTGCCCTTTCCTCTTGCAACAAGCTGTGTTCCATCATCAGAACCTACAGGAATTGTTACAGCAAGCTTCTCCTGCTTTCTCATAACACCTGTACCGTGACAGGAAGAGCAAGGATTTTCAATTGTATGACCAGCGCCATGACAGGTTGGACAGGTAGTTATTGTCTGGAAAAATCCACCACCGTGAGCTACCTGGCCACGACCACCACAGGTTGGACAGGTCTTGGTACCTGTACCACCTGTACCATGACAAGTATCACAAGCTACATCATGTGAATAAGAGACATCTACCTTTGTTCCAAAAATAGCGTCATGGAGAGAGATCTGAACATTGTACTGTAAAGATGAACCTCTCTGAGGACCACCCTGAGCACTGCCACCTCTCATGCCACCGCCAAAGAACTGGGAGAAGATGTCACCAAAACCGGAGGAACCAAAGATATCTTCAAAACCTGAGAATCCTGAGAAGCCCTGACGATTGAAGCCTGCCTGGGAAGGATCAACACCAGCAAATCCAAAACGGTCATAATTTGCTCTCTTTGTCTTATCCCTGAGAACATCATAGGCCTCGGTTGCTTCCTTGAACTTCTCCTCTGCTTCCTTATCATTTGGGTGTGTATCTGGATGGTTTGCCATAGCAAGCTTTCTATAAGCCTTCTTGAGCTCTTCATCACTTGCGTCCTTGCTAACTCCCAGAACTTCATAATAATCACGTTTTGCCATAATTTCCTCTCAACGACGAACATGCCGGCTTGTACCGGCATGTCCCCCACTCTACACTAATTTTGCAGATTATTTAACCTCTTCGAAATCAGCATCGTAAGCATCGTTGTTGCTGCTGCCGGTATTAGCAGAAGCACCTGCATCTGCCTGAGGACCAGCCTGAGCACCTGCCTGCTGCTTTGCCTGAGCTGCTTCGTAGACCTTCTGGCCAAGAGCCATGGAAGCCTGCTGGAGAGCTTCAGACTTGCTCTTGAGCTCCTCAGCTGTTGCATTTGTGTTTGCAAGAGCATCCTTGAGGTCCTTGAGAGCTGCTTCAGTCTGGCTCTTCTCGGCATCGGTAATCTTGTCACCGTATTCCTTGATAGCCTTCTCTGTTGAGTATACGAGGCTCTCTGCATTGTTTCTTGCTTCGATACCCTCTCTGAGCTTCTTATCCTCAGCCTGGTGAGCTTCAGCATCCTTTACCATCTTGTCGATCTCAGCTTCTGAGAGACCAGAGGAAGTTTCGATTCTGATTTTCTGCTCCTTACCAGTTCCAAGGTCCTTTGCAGAAACATGTACGATACCATTTGCATCGATATCGAAAGTTACTTCAATCTGAGGTACTCCTCTTGGTGCAGATGGAATGCCGACAAGGTCGAACTTACCAAGTGTTCTGTTCTGGCTTGCAAGCTCTCTTTCGCCCTGGAGTACGTGGATGGATACAGCGGTCTGTCCATCAGCTGCAGTTGAGAAGATTTGGCTCTTCTTTGTAGGGATGGTTGTATTTCTTTCGATGAGCTTTGTATTTACACCACCGAGAGTCTCGATACCAAGAGAGAGAGGAGTTACATCGAGAAGAAGAACGTCCTTTACATCACCCTTGAGAATACCACCCTGGATTGCAGCGCCAACAGCTACAACTTCATCTGGGTTTACACCCTTGTGTGGCTCCTTGTTGAAGATCTGCTTTACGAGCTCCTGAACGTATGGGATTCTTGTTGAACCACCAACAAGGATAACCTCATCGATATCAGCAGCACTTACGCCTGCATCGCGGAGAGCGTTCTGGCAAGGAACCTTTGATTTCTCAACAATTGGAGCTACCATCTGTTCAAACTTAGCTCTTGTGAGGCTCATCATCAAGTTCTTTGGACCAGTTGAATCAACTGCAATAAATGGCAGGTTGATATCAGTGGAAGTTGAAGAAGAGAGTGCAATCTTTGCGTTCTCTGCAGCTTCCTTAAGTCTCTGGAGAGCCATCTTGTCCTTGGAAAGGTCGATGCCTGTATCACTCTTGAAGGAGTCAAGCATCCACTGGATGAGCATCTGGTCGATGTTATCACCACCAAGGTGAGTATCACCATTTGTACTCTTTACTTCGAAGACACCGTCGCCGAGCTCGAGGATGGAGATATCAAATGTACCACCACCGAAGTCATATACTGCGATAGTCTCGTCCTTTGCATTTGCATCCTTACCAAAGCCGTAAGCAAGAGCTGCTGCAGTTGGCTCGTTTACAATTCTCTTGACTTCAAGGCCTGCAATTCTACCAGCATCCTTTGTTGCCTGTCTCTGTGCATCGTTGAAGTAAGCAGGTACTGTGATGACAGCCTCTGTGACAGCCTCACCGAGGTAATCCTCTGCAGTCTTCTTCATCTTCATGAGGACTTCAGCACTGATCTCCTGTGGAGAAAGCTGCTTGCCACGAATATTTATCTTGATCTCGTCACCAGAACCGGATTCTACCTTGTATGGTGCGAGCTGTACGTCATCAGAAACCTCATGGAACTTCTTACCCATGAATCTCTTTACTGAGAATACTGTGTTCTCAGGATTTGTGACCATCTGGTTCTTTGCTGGCTTACCAACAACACGGTCACTCTCTGACTTATAACCAACTACGGAAGGTGTAGTTCTATCACCTTCAGAGTTTACAATAACCTTTGGCTCATTTCCTTCCATTACAGCTACACAGCTGTTTGTGGTACCAAGGTCAATACCAATAATCTTTCCCATATCTATTTCCTCTCTATGTTTGCAAATTTAACTATCTCTTTACGAGACATCCCTAATGTAATAACGATAAAACCAAACGTCAATTCTTTGGCTTACCAACTTTAACTTTTGCTGGACGAATTACTCTTCCATTAAGTTTGTAGCCCTTCTGAAGCATCATTGTGACAGTGTCTTCCTCAAGTCCCTCGACCTCTTCCATGAGGCAAGCCTCGTGCTCATTTGGATCAAAAGGAACATTCTCTGCATCAATGACCTCAAGACCCCAATTGTTCTTGAGAACAGCAAGCATATTGTCCTCGATCATCTTTACACCATCTCTGAAGCCATCAAAATTCTTACTCTGGTCAGCTGCCTGTAGCGCTCTTGAGAAGTTGTCAATTGGATCGAGAAGATCCTTAACAAGAGAGACGTTTGCATATTTGACAGCATCTTCCTTGTCCTTGAGAAGACGCTTCTTGTAATTCTCGCTCTCTGCCTGATTTCTCAAAAGGCGATCGGAGAGTTCAGCATTCTTTGCCTTCTCTTCTTCGAGTTCCTTTCTGAGGCTTTCAGCTTCATCTACAACCTCTTCTTCGACATTTTCCTCTTCTAAAGTCTCTGCGACTACCTCTTCCTTGATCTCTTCGTCTTTAGCATCAAATTCTTCTGTCTTCTTACCCATGATCCTATTCTTCTTTTTCTTATTCTTATGTTTGCTCATATGACCATCCTTTCTGTCGAGCCATATAAAAACACACACCAACCAATATGGCCGATGTGTGAAAAATAATAAAGGTTTAATTAATGGTCAAGGTAGCTCAGAGAATTGAACCATCAATATCATCAGGGAATACATCAAAACCGACGTTTCCCCTCTTTGCTTCAACCTCAGATTTGAGCTGTTCCTCGTAGGAGTTAACCTCCATTTTGAGCTTTACGAGCTTACCTTCCTCGTTGATTCTCTGCTGCTTGATAGCCTTGAATCGATGATCTGCTTCCTCGATATCAGAAATCATCTTGTCGACTTTGGTCTGCCATTCGCGATGATCCTTCTGAAGATCAAGGAGCTCCTCCTTGGTCCTGGTTACGCTCTCATTGGTCTCTTCAAGTCTTGTCTCGGAAGCAAGCAACTTCTTCTGAAGATCCTGAAGACGGTCAACGGCATTAGCAATTGTCTCGCCAACACCCTGGTTGAGCCAGGAGACTGCCTCCTTGAAATCGCTCTGAGATTTTCCAAGGTTATTGATATTTTCGATTGCAGAAGCGGAGAATTTCTCGAGAACCTTGCCAATCTCACTAACCTCTTCAGAAAGAGCATCAGACAGAGCCTTTCTACAATTATTTTCAAACTCCTTCTCTGCCTTCTGGATGAGATCAAGCTGCTGACTGTGAAGATTCTTTGCCTCCTCACAAGTCTTATCGACATTGGCTCTGACATCCTCGCTCTTATTATCGAGAACTTTTATGGTCGCATCGCCGCTGTCGCCAATTCTCTTTATCATCTCATCGGTATGGGCAGAAACAGAATCTCTTGCCTTCTCGATAGATGCCTTGACGTCCTCATTGAATGAGTTGAGCTTTTCATCTGCACTGCTCTTAAGCAGTTCTGTGTTCTTGGCAATCTCATCATTCTTGTTTTCAAGAGTCTCTATGCTGCTGTTGATCTTAGTAAAGAGTTCTTCCTTTTCAGCATTGTAGTTTTTGAGAGAAGTTTCAAAATTGTTCTTGAGCTCATCAGAATGATTGTCTATATCACTCTTTGCATATCCAAGAGAAATCTTGGCTTCATCAACAATGACATTGACAGAGTTCCTGACCTCTTCGACCTTAGCATTGGCACCTTCAACAATTTCAGTATTTCTCTCTTCGAGAGAGTTTCTCATATCCTCAACTCTCTGCTCGTAGGACGCCTTCTCGCTGTTAAGAGATTCTTCATACTCTGCCTTGAGCTCTGTAAGCACTTTCTGAATATTGTTATGGGTCTCTTCGAGCTCAGCAACAAGCTTCTTATCAAGCTCTTCGAGAATATTCATATTCTTCTCGACATTGCTCTGATAGCTTTCTTCGCTTGCCTTGTTATCTGCTCTTCTCTGTTCGAAGTATTCGTCGAATTCCTGCTTCCAGGACTTCAAGTCTGCATTCTGAGCTTCAATGTACTTTTCAGCATCTTCAATCTTCTTGTTGATGTTTTCTATGCCCTGATCAACAGATTCGGAGAAAAGATTCTTCTTCTCTTCAAGACTATTATCGATTTCAACAACATAGGTATCGATATCGCCTCTCTTATCATCGAGCGTGGCAAAAATAGAATTTACCTGGCCAGAGAAATCGTCTCTCTTCCTATCCAGCTCATCAGAGAAGAGTGTAAGCATCTCCTCTTCACTCTTTCTATGAGATTCTACGATTGATGTGAAATCTCTTTCGGTTCTCTCACAGAGGAGCCTGTAGCTCTCTTCTGAAGCAGCAAGATCCTTCTTGATATTCTCAGAAGATACCTCGAAGGCGTGAATTGACTGGGATATACCCTCGGCAGTGATAACGTCCTGCTTTACCTGATTTACCTTTTCCTCTGCTCTCTCAGTCTGGACACGAAGGTTTGAAAGCGCATCCTCATAGCTCTTGCAGATACCTTCCAGGCT
The DNA here is from genome assembly GCA_024698005.1 of Sphaerochaetaceae bacterium. Classification (GTDB taxonomy): domain Bacteria; phylum Spirochaetota; class Spirochaetia; order Sphaerochaetales; family Sphaerochaetaceae; genus Bullifex. The sequence goes on from JAILRW010000037.1 coordinate 36,056, forward strand.
TATAAGGTCATCGCGATGACGTTCGAGAGTCATCAGACCTTTGTTGATATCATCAATTATCTGATTGGTCTCATTCCTCTTCCTATCAATACTATCCAAGCAGTCATGGGTGGCTTCTTGAATTCTTTTGGTTGTCTGGTTAGCCTCAGAACGGAAATTGAGAAGAGTATCATTTATATTCTTCAAGGTACGACTTTTTGAATCCTCACCTCTCAGAATAAACAATATAATCATCGTTAGCACAAAAAGCGCAGCTGGAAAAATGTAAACCATAAGATTCACAGGGCATCCCTCCTAAAGTACTATTTTACTGAACATGTCCCATCCTGTTAATACTATATTTGCATCAGGATAGTCCTGTGTCTTGTTTTCTGGTACTGGCAACAGAAGAGTATGGAGGCCGGCATTCTTTGCCCCCTGCACATCCTTTCTGTAACTATCTCCACAGTATAAAGCCTCTTCAGGTGAAACACCAATAGAAGAAAGCATCAAATCGAAAGGAACTCGATTTGGTTTGAGATATCCAGACTCCTCTGTACTTGCAATAAAATCAAAGAGATCTGCAAGACCTAATACCTCAAGTTTATTTCCAATGGGAAAGTCAGAAAGAGCTGCAAGCTTGTACCCTTTTTTCTTGGCTTCAATCAAGGTCGCTCTAACTTCCTTGTAAGCTCTGACATGAGCCTTTACCTCTTTCTGCCAAGGTTTAAATATGCATTTCTCATATTTCTTGATGTATTCATCAACATTTTCAAAACCTAATACCCTAGCTTCCTTCTTTCTAAAATCGGCACAGGAAAGACCCATCTTTCCTGCAAGGCCATCTTCGGCTCTGATTACCTGCCTAGCATTGTTGTATCTCATGGAGAAGAATGGGTGACGAAGAGCTGAAAGGACAAGATAGAGATTTGTTCTCCACTTGGGATAGAGAGTTCCATCTATGTCAAAACAGAGCGCCTTGATCTTATGCTCGCTTGAGTATCCCATCAGCGAGCACCTCTTCTCTTCTGCTTTGAATTTCTAACAATCTTCTCAGCTCTCTCTCTTTCCTTTCCAGTTCTAGCCTTTCCTCCTGGCTTGCGAGCGACACCCTTCTTGATGCTTGCAGGCTTCTTTTCAGAGTTCATGACCTTTCTGATCTCGAGCTCTTCTTTTCTTGGACCATTCTCATTGAGGTTCTTGTTCCTTGCTCTTTCACGGAGATTTATCTCAATAGGAATGTAGGAAAAGCCCATCTCCTTTCTCATGCAGTTCTTTATGTAGCTGATGTAGGTCTCAGGGAAGTCCTTGATCCTGTTCACGAACAGAAGAAAGCGTACTGGAGTTACAGATACCTGAGTTCCATAGAGCACCTTGTAATGGCCACTAGCACCTCTTGCTGGCTGATAATTCTCTCCCCAGCTCTTAAGTGCATTATTGAGCTCTGCTGTATCAACTCTCTTATTGAGCTGTCTCCAGACTGCCCAGACAGTATCGAGCAGGTTTCCAATCTCATCACCCTCAAGTGCGCTGATAGGTACGAGAGGAGCAAAGTTGAGTACAGGGAACAGGAATCTTACTCTGTCCTTGATAGCTTCAAGCTCGTTCTGTACGCCTTTCAGAGCATCAATCTTATTGAGAACGAGAATTACACCCTTACCTCTTCTTACTATGAGCTGAGCAATCTTCTTGTCCTGTTCAGCCAGACCTTCGGTAACATCAATCATGAGAAGAACGACATCTGCATCATCGATAGTCTTTATCGCTCTGTTTACAGAGTAGTACTCGACATCATCCTCTACCTTGCTCTTTCTTCTGATTCCAGCTGTATCAAGAACAGTGTAGTCAGTACCCTTATAGGAGAAGGTTCCTCTCATTACATCTCTTGTAGTTCCTGCAATTGAACTTACAATTGAGATGTCTCTACCTGTCAAAAGATTGGTCAGGGTACTCTTACCAGTGTTAGGCTTACCAAGGATAGCAATCTTGATTGTTTCAGGCTCTTCTGGAGCTTCCTCGATCCTCTCGAGACTGAGCATTCCAAGGAGAGTATCCTCGAGCTCCTCGATACCAAGGCCATGAGCTGCAGAGATACCGACAACTCTCTGATAACCATACTGATAGAAGTTCCAGATAAGATCCTCGCGCACTACATCATCGATCTTGTTGACAACGAGAACAATCTTGTCTGTATATGGTCTGAGAGCCTTCAAAAGCAGCTGGTCCTCTGAATTAATCTCCATACAGTCCATTACAAAGATTATGAGGTCACTCATTTCAAGCAAGGACATGGATTTTTCAGTTACAGCTCCATCAAGTCCTTCCTTGTCAATTTTTACACCACCGCTGTCAACTAAAGTGACAGGATGGTTTCCTAAGAGCCAGCGCTCTGGAATTGGGTCTCTGGTAACACCAGGAGTTGGATCCGTGATAGCCCTTCTCTTTCCAATAAGGCGGTTGAAAAGGGTTGATTTACCAACATTTGGTCTTCCAATTATGCTTATAAGAGGAAGCTGTGTATCGATATCTGCTTTATTAATTATTTCCAATTTCTGCATGGAAAAACTCCATTATTTTGCTAATCTCGCGGTAGCTTGTCATATTACTTAACATTTGGCAAGTGGCTACCACATCACGTGCCTTTCCTATTGTTTTTATTGCAATGAATTGTATCCTATTAACCCTTTTGTAGTAAAGATTATGAACTCTTCACTACTCTCAATAAAATAGATTAGAATATCCCTATGATCGAATACTTGGGTCCAGATAAAGATGAAAAGAAAAAAAAGGTTTCACACAATACCCTTCTGATCTCTCTTTCACTGATTATTCTCTTTATTATCTGGACAATAGTCATGAGCGCTATCTTCTATCCAAGACTGAAAGATGCTTATAAAGAGAGCGATATTGATGCCCTCATAGCAAAAAGAGAAGCCGCAAATGAACAGCTAGAAAGAAAGGTCAACATAGCACTTCTAACTAAAAATGCGATAATAATGGAAGACGTCATTACAGAAAGAAGGGGTGGGGATATATATCATGATACTATCGAGGCACTTCTGCACGATGAGATTGAGGGTAAGATTGGAATAATTCACCCTGATACAAGGCTCATCGGAATTACTGTATCAAGAGGTATCTGCTATGTAGACTTTTCCCGAAAATTTCTAGATAGCAAGTCCTATAACGGTATAACGGCCACAGAGCTTGTAAACAGGTCTCTTTATCACTTCCCTACAATCGAAAAGGTAGTAATTCTAATTGAAGGCGAACGTATAGAAAAAAAGGAGTAGCTATCTACTCCTCTTTATTTAGATTCTTTCGATCTTTATTGCTTTTCTTGTATCACAATCTATCTCAATGAGAACACCTTTGATAACGCCATTACCTTCTGCAACTACACTCCTTACTGGAACCTGAGAAAGCTGGCGATGGATTGAAACTGAAGGATCAGACCCAATTACCATATCCTGGACACCTGTCATCCCAATATCGGTTATATAGGCAGTTCCACCTGGCATTATTCTCTCATCCATCGTCTGTACATGTGTGTGGGTTCCAACCACGGCGGCACAGAGACCATCGAGATAGAAAGCCAAGGACTCCTTCTCAAGACTTGACTCAGCATGCAGGTCAACAAGAGTTATGTAACCCTGTTTATAAAGCCTCTCAAGTTCCTGACGAGAGGCCTTGAAAGGATCTTCCGTGATAGGCATATCAACTCTACCCTGGACATTTACAACTGCAAATTTTATACCATTCTTTTCAAGGGTACATACACCATGCCCCGGAACAGAGGAGGTGTAATTGATAGGCCTCAATAGATCCTTCTGGCTATCGAGAAGAGGAAAGATTTCCTGCTTCTGCCAGATATGGTTTCCTGAGGTTATAACATCAATGCCCATCTGCTTGAAGGTGTAATAGTCTTCACATTCGATCCCAAAGCCCTGAGCTGCATTCTCGCCATTTGCGACTACGAGATCTGCACCAGTTATCTTTGTAAGTGAAGAGAGCCCTACAAAAAGGGCTCTCTTTCCGGGATCTCCCGAGACATCCCCAAGCATCAATACTTTTATGCTCTTCACTATCTCGCGTACTCCACGACTCTTGTTTCACGAATGATTGTAACTTTGATCTTTCCAGGATATCTGAGCTCTGCTTCGATTCTCTCAGCAATATTCTTTGCGATATCCTTAGCTCCATCATCGGAAACAGTATTGTTATTAACAAGAATTCTAAGCTCACGACCAGCCTGAACAGCAAATGCGCTGTCAACGCCATCAAAGCTCTTTGCAATTCCCTCAAGGCTCTCAAGACGCTTGATATAGTTATCAATGCTCTCTCTTCTTGCGCCTGGACGAGCTGCAGAAATTGCATCAGCAATCTGAACGATGATTGCTTCAAGGGTCTCTGGTTCAACATCCTGATGGTGTGCATGAACTGCATTGACGACCTTACTATCTTCGCCAAGTCTCTTACAGAGTTCAGCGCCGAGTTCTGCATGGTTAGCTTCACTCTCTGTCTCTGCGCCCTTACCAAGATCATGGAGAAGACCTGCTCTCTTAGCAAGCTCTGGGTCTGCACCAACTTCAGAAGCGATCATGCCAGCAAGAATTGCAACTTCCTTAGAGTGGAGAAGAACATTCTGACCATAACTTGTTCTGAAATGGAGTCTGCCAAGGGCTCTGATGAGTTCAGGACTCATGTTTGCAAGGCCAAGATCGAAGACAACCTTCTCACCTTCATCGACAATAATTCTACCGATTTCCTTGCTTACCTTGTTGACCATCTCCTCAATTCTTGCTGGATGTATTCTACCATCCTGAACAAGACGTTCGAGAGCAACACGTGCAATTTCTTTTCTTACAGGGTCGAAACAGCTAATTACAACAGCTTCAGGAGTATCATCAATAATGATATCAACACCCGTGAGGGTTTCGAGAGTTCTAATATTTCTACCCTCTCTACCGATGATTCTACCCTTCATCTCATCGGATGGAAGAGAAACTGAATCGGTAGTGACTTCACTACTTACTTCAGTTGCAAGACGCTGAATGGATTCGACAATGATATCTCTAGCAATCTTGTCTGCAGAAAGCTTTGCTTCAGCTTCTATCTTGTTGATATAGACCTGGCCGTCGCGGTGTGCCTTCTGCTGCATCTGCTCGATAATTACATTCTTGGCCTCTTCCTGGCTCATTCCTGCAATCTTTTCAAGCTCCTGGATAAGGGAATTCTCCTTATCCTGCACATTCTTTTCCTTCTGTACAAGCACTCCGTTTCTTTCGGAGAGCAGTTTCAAACCGTTTTCAATCTCCTGCTGCTTATGCTCAAGATTCTCTTCCTTCTGCTGAAGTCTTCTTTCATACTTCTGCAGCTCAGATCTTCTTTCTCGAGCCTCTCGCTCCTGCTGCTGCTGTTCCTTGAGCAGTTTGTCCCTCGTTTCCAGTAGAAGTTCTCTTCCCTGGGCTTCAGCCTTTACAACGGCTTCCTTGGTGAGACGTTCTGCATTCTGTTCAGCAGAGGTCAGTTGAGACTTTGCGTATATCCATCGGCCAACAAAGCCGAGGGCGATGCCAATTAAACAGCAAAGGAGGGCAAATAGTACACTTACCATACAATCCTCCAATGTTACTGTTTATGATACAAATGGAGAAGATTAGCGTCAACACATAAAAAAAACCGTCACCTAGGTGACGGCTTCAGAGACTTAATCTCTGTTTGTCAGGCTTGTAATCAAGCCTTCTTCTCAGCTTTAGCATCCTTCTTGCTTGTCTTTTCAACGAGCTCGAGGATAACCATTTCAGCTGCATCTCCAAGTCTGTTACCAGTCTTGAGGATTCTGGTGTAACCACCCTTACGTTCAGCGAACATAGGAGCGATTTCCTTGAAGAGCTTGGCTACGACTGCTTCGTCGTAGATGTCGCTAGCGATGATTCTGCGATTGTGTACAGAATCTTCCTTGGCGCGAGTGATCATCTTCTCAGCCATCTTTCTTACTTCAAGAGCCTTTGCCTTGGTGGTCTCAATTCTCTCATATCTGAAGAGAGAGGTGACCATGTTGCGCTTTAAAGCTTTGCGCTCGCTTGTTGTGCGAGAAAGCGCATTGAAACCAATTCTATGATTCATTGTTTTCTTCCTTATTTTCCGGAACTGTTGCAGTCTTTAATATGCTGTAGTCGGTCATGCCGAGAGTAAGGTTCCACTCCTTGAGCTTCTCCTTGATCTCCTGAAGAGACTTCTTACCGAAGTTTCTTGTCTTGGCAATCTCTTCCTCAGTCTTCTTTGTCAGATCTCCGATTGTTCTGATGTTGGCATTCTTCAGACAGTTGGAGGAACGTACAGTAAGCTCGAGCTCTTCAACAGAGGTGTCGAGGATCTTCTTGATCTTTGCCTCTGCTTCATCTACGACCTCAGTAGTACTTACGAGGCTCTCATCAAAGTTGATGAAGATGGAGAAGTGCTCCTTGATAATCTTTGCAGCCTCAGCAAGTGCATTCTCAGGAGAGATTGTACCGTCTGTATAGACTTCAAGAATCAGCTTATCATAATCGTTTCTCTGACCAACTCTAGTAGGCTCGATATCAAACTTGACTCTCTTTACTGGAGAGAAGAATGCATCGATAGCGATAACACCTGGTTCCTCAGAGTACTTGTCATTGAGTTCAGAAGGGACATAGCCGCGACCGAGGCTGATTTCCACGACCATTTCGAGATCGCAGTCATCCATCATGGTAAAGAGCTCAAGATCCTTGTTAGTGATAGTTACCAGATCCTTTTCGAGATACTCGGCAGTAACGATGCCAGGGCCCTTACATGGAATTGTAAGAGTAACACCTTCGCTATCCTCAGGCATTGAAATCTGAAGCTTCTTGAGTGCAGCGATGATATCAGCGATATCTTCACGAACACCAGGGATTGATTCAAACTCACTGGTAATAATGTGTGGTTCCTTTCCTTCGTTATTGAAGGTAGTGAACTGCACTGCTGTTACTGCATAACCCTGAATTGAGGAAATGAGAGCTCTTCTGAGGGTATTACCAACAGTATAACCAAAACCTCTTTCGAAAGGATAAGCAATAAACTTACCATAGTCTGGGGTAGATACGGTGTGATCGTATGTTATCCCGGTAGGCTTCTTGAAGCCCTTAAGTAGGTTCTTGCGTGCCATGATTACTCCTTAATAGTCTAAGTTATGTGTTCAACGAACACAGTTGGATGGTAAGGAGCCCGAAGGCTCCTTTATCATCAGACACGGCGTGACTTTCTTGGACGACAGCCGTTGTGTGGGATTGGGGTGACATCACGGATGGAGCGGACCTTGAGACCGAGAACTCCGAGAGTTCTGATGGCAGATTCGCGACCTACGCCTGGACCCTTAACGAAAACATTGACTTCCTTAAGACCATAGTCAAGAGCCTTCTTAGCAGCAGTCTCACAAGTAGTCTGAGCTGCATAAGGAGTGGACTTCTTGGCTCCTCTGAAACCGAGGCCACCAGCTGATGCCCAAGAAAGAGCATTGCCAGCAAGGTCAGTAACAGTGATGATGGTGTTATTGAAGGTTGCCTGGATGTAGACATTACCCTCTATAACAGTCTTCTTAATCTTTCTTTTTACTGTAGCCATAATTTCAACCTACCCTTACTTCTTCTTTCCGGCAACGGTCTTCTTCTTACCCTTGCGAGTTCTAGCGTTAGTCTTAGTTCTCTGACCATGAACTGGGAGACCCTTTCTGTGTCTAAGACCACGATAGCAGCCAATATCCATAAGTCTCTTGATGTTGAGAGCAACTTCTGTTCTGAGAGCACCCTCAACCTTGTATTCTTCTTCAAGAACCTTTCTGATCAAAGCAACATCATCCTGAGAAAGATTGTTAGCTCTCATATCTGGATCAATGTTGGTCTTGGTACAGATATCCATAGCGGACTTATTTCCAATACCATAAATATAAGTCAGGGCAATTTTGACTGCCTTGTTTGGCAAGTCAACACCTGCAATACGTGCCATATAGGCCTCCTAGTTTATTTCTGTCTCTGCTTGTGCTTTGGATTCTCGCAAACGATGCGAACAACACCGTTACGTCTGATGACCTTGCACTTGTCACAAATCGGTTTGACACTTGCTCTTACTTTCATAGTTCAAGCTCCTTAAATTTTTTTGGTTCTGCGGCCACTACCAACAAAACCTTCGTGGTGATGCATCTTCATGAGGCCGTCAAGCTGTCTTACGGTATCGAGACATACACCAACCATAATGATCAATGATGTGCCACCGAAGAGCATAGCAACACTTGCTGGGAAGTGGAACAGCTTCTGAATCAGAGTTGGAATCAGAGCGATGAAAGCAAGGAAGAGAGCACCAGGAAGAACGATTCTGTTGAGTACCTTTGAAAGATACTTCTCCATGTTCTCATTCTTGACACCAGGAATGGAACCGCCGTTCTCTCTGATATTCTTTGCCATCTCAACTGGATTCAAACTTATCTGAGTATAGAAGAAAGCAAAACCAATAATCAACAGTGTGTAAATGATAAGATAAGGTGCACCCTGTGGATTGAGGAAGTTTGCTACAGCCTGCAGCCATCTGACGTTGTTACCGAGAGAGGATGCAATCTGGAGCGGGAATGTAAGCAGTGCAGAAGCGAAGATGACAGGAATAACGCCAGAAGGGTTGATCTTGAAAGGAATGTAGCTGGAACCAGCACCATAGACCTTTCTACCGACAACACGTCTTGCATAGTTGACTGGAATCTTTCTCTGACCCTGTTCTTCATATACGACCATTACAACAACAGCAACGAACATGAGTACAACAATGAGAAGTACTACTGGGTTCATTGTGCCTGCAGAAATGCTTGAGATAATGGTTGCAACTGCTTGTGGCATTCTGGCTACAATACCTGCGAAGATCATGAGAGAGATACCGTTACCGATACCATTCTGTGTGATCTTATCGCCAAGCCAAATAAGCATCATTGTTCCTGCAGTGACTGAAATCATTGAAATCAGTGTGAAAGGAAGGACACCTATTGTCATTGCACCAGGAATAGATCTTGCGTATACAGTTACTACGAAGGACTGAATCATACATACGACGATTGTACCGTAGCGAGTGTACTGCTGCATCTTCTTGCTACCCTGAGGATCCTGTGCCAACTTCTTGAGTGATGGTACAACGAGCATCAGGAGCTGGACGATAATCTGGGTGCTAATGTATGGCATTACACCGAGCATGAATACCGAAAAGTTACTGAATGCACCACCTGAGAAGAAGTTCAAGTACTCAGCAAAGCCGATAGTACTGGACTGGCTAATAGTCAGGAAGTAGTTTTTGAGAGCGTTTGGATCAATGCCAGGAATTGGGATAACGGTTCCGATACGGCTTACAATGAGTAAGCCGACCGTCACCAGGATCTTCTTCCGGATGTCCTTCATTCTCATCATATCTGTGAGAGTGTTTGACATTGTTACCTTCTTTGAAGTTACTTAACTGAGCCGCCAGCAGCTTCGATAGCAGCTTTAGCAGCCTGGGAGCACTTGACTCCTTCGAAAGAGACCTTCTTGGTAAGCTCGCCATTAGCGAGAATCTTAACAAGAACATCTGCACCCTTTATTAGGCCCTTTGCCTTGAGTGTCTCAATGTTAACGGTTTCACCGTCTTCATACTTTGCACTTACAGCAGTAAGGGAAACAACCTGATAGGTTTCCTTAAAGAGCGCGTTGGAGAAGCCACGGCGTGCAACACGTCTATAAAGTGGCATCTGACCGCCCTCGAAACCAGGGCGAACTCCACCACCAGAGCGGCTATTCTGACCATCATGGCCACGGCCACATGCTCTACCCTTGGAAGAAGCACCGCGACCTACAATGGTCTTCTTTGTATTAGCACCAAATGGTGCGTGAATCTGTCCCATCTTAAATCTCCTCGACCTTTACTAAGTGAGCTACAGTGCGAACCATACCAAGTGTGGATGGTGTAGCAGCCTGTACAACACTGCTGTTGAGCTTGCCAAGACCAAGAGCCTTAACAGTCTTTCTCTGATTTGGGAGTGTACCTGCAACTGAGCGTACAAGAGTAATCTTAATCTGCTTCTCTGCCATAATTAACCCCACATTTCCTTGAGAGACTTACCTCTGTTCTTAGCGACAACTTTTGCATCGAAAAGGTTCTCGAATGCATCAAAAGTAGCCTTAACTGAGTTGATAGCGTTCTTAGAACCAAGGGACTTGCTGAGCATATCCTTGATACCAGCTGCATCAGCAACAGCCTTGACTGTACCACCAGCGATAACACCAGTACCTGGAACAGCTGGGCGAACAAGAACCTGTGCGCTCTTGAACTTTCCAACCATTTCGTGAGGAATGGTAGTTCCCTTAAGTGGAACGGTGATCAGATGAGCCTTTGCATGGTCGGTAGCCTTTCTGATGGAATCGGTAACGTCATTAGCCTTACCAAAACCATAGCCTACTCTACCATCGCCATAACCTACAACTACGAGAGCTGCATAGGAGAAGTTCTTACCACCCTTAACAACCTTACAAACACGGTTGAGAGTGATGAGCTTCTCTACATATCCATCTCTGACTTCCTTATCTCTAGACTTTTCCATTACTGAACCCCTTAGAACTTAACACCAGCTGAACGAGCGCCGTCAGCGATGGCCTTGACGATACCGTGGTAGATGTAACCATTGCGGTCAAATACTACAGTGTCAATCTTCTTCTCGAGAAGTCTCTTGCCAATTGTCTCACCGAGCTTTGCAGCATCAGCTACACAATTCTTGAGTCCCTTGAGTTCAGCTTCGGTAGTAGAAGCAGAAGCGAGAGTCTTTCCATTCACATCATCAATAACCTGAACATACATGTGGAGGTTAGAGCGGAAGACGGACATTCTTGGTTTCTCTGGAGTACCAGAAAGAGTCTTTCTGATGTGTGCCTTTCTCTTGGCCAGCTTGCGATTCTTATCGACAATTCTGTTCATTTTTCTCTACCCCTTATTTCTTACCACCAGACTTACCAACCTTGCGGCGGATATTCTCGGTCTCATACTTGATACCCTTACCCTTATAAGGTTCTGGACCTCTGAGGGAACGGATCTCTGCTGCGGCCTGGCCAACGAGAGCCTTATCGATACCTGTCAAAACGATCTTGGTACCTTCACCAGTAGCAGTGATACCTTCTGGTACTACGTAGTCGATGATGGTGGAATAGCCGAGGGAAAGAACGATGATGTTCTTCTGGCCATCCTTCTTGAACTCAGCTCTGTAACCTACACCGTTGATAAGAAGAGTCTTTGTGTAACCCTGGCTAACACCGATGATCATGTTGTTGATCAACTGGCGATAGAGGCCGTGTGCACTTCTGCTCTCCTTCTCGTCGTCCTTTCTGGTTACGAGAACTTCATTATCCTTAACTTCAACAGTTACTGCTGGAGAAATAGCCTGCTCGAGCTTGCCCTTTGGACCTTCAACGAGAACGAGGTTGTCCTTAACAGTAACCTTTACACCTGCTGGAATGACAACAGGCAACTTACCAATACGTGACATTGCTTGTTCTCCTTACCAGATTGTGCAAATGAGCTCACCACCAACCTTTGCTTCAGTTGCCTTGCGGCCAGTGATAACGCCAGTGGAGGAAGAAACGACCACAGTACCATGGCCATTGTAGACCCTTGGCATATCCTTGTAACCGCAGTAAACACGGCGACCAGGTGTGGAGACTCTCTCGATACCATGAATAACAGGTGCCTGAGACTCGTCATACTTAAGGTAAACGCGAATAACGGAGAGGTTATCCTTTGTTACCTTCTTGAAATTCTTGATGTAGCCCTCATTCTTAAGGATCTTGATGATCTGGAGCTTCATCTTGCTTGTTGAAATATCTACTTTCTCATGCTTAGCCTGACTAGCATTTCTCAGCTTAGTCAGCATATCAGCAATTGGATCACTTACTGCCATATCTCTCTCCTACCAGCTGGACTTGGTAACGCCAGGGATCTGGCCTTCACTAGCCAATTTACGGAAGCAAAGTCTGCACATATCAAACTTGCGCATATATCCACGTGGTCTGCCACAAAGTCTGCAGCGGTTGTAGCTGCGAGTGGAGAACTTTGGATCTCTATTTGCCTTAATAATCAAAGACTTCTTTGCCATATTCTATTCTCCTTACTTTGCGAATGGCATGCCAAGCTTCTTGAGAAGTGCATAACCTTCTTCGTCAGTCCTTGCGGATGTAACGAATGCGATATTGAGACCGCTAACTCTTTCAATCTTATCGAAGTCGATTTCTGGGAAGATAATCTGTTCGGTAAGGCCGAGGGAGTAGTTACCGTGACCATCAAATGCGTTTGGATTAACGCCTCTGAAGTCCTTAACACGAGGAAGAGCAATACTGATAAGTCTCTCGAGGAAGTACCACATATTGTCACCACGGAGAGTAACCATAGCGCCAATCTCCTGTCCCTGACGGACCTTGAAGTTAGCGATGGACTTCTTTGCCTTGGTCTTTACAACATGCTGTCCTGTGATCTGCTCGAGTTCCTTTACAGCAGCATCAAGGAGCTTCTTGTTTGTTGTTGCTTCACCAACACCAACAGATACTGTGATCTTCTCGAGTGTTGGAATCTGCATAACAGACTTGTAATTGAACTCCTTCATGAGCTCAGGAGCTACGGTTTCCTTGTACTTAACCTTGAAATTTGGAACAAAATCTGCCATTTTAGAGCACCTCTCCAGTCTTCTTGGCGAAACGTACCTTCTTTCCGTTCTCCATTTTGTATCCAACTCTTGTTACCTTGTCCTTGCTAAGAAGAGCAACGTTTGAAACATGAATTGGAGCTTCTACTACCATGATACCACCCTTATCCTGTGGGTTTCTTTTCTTCATGGTCTTGCTGACCATGTTGGCACCCTGGACGATGACCCTTTCGGTTTCAGGATCAATCTTCACAATCTTACCGACCTTGCCCTTATCCTTACCAGCAATGATCTTGACTGTGTCGTTCATCTTAAGTCTCATGTGTCTAATCTCCTACAACACTTCCGGTGCGAGTGAAACGATCTTCATGTACTGGTCGCGAAGTTCTCTTGCGACTGGTCCAAAGATACGCTTACCACGTGGGTTATTGTTGGCATCAATAACAACGCATGCGTTGTCATCGAACCTGATATAGGTACCGTCAGGTCTGCGGTATTCCTTACTAGTGCGGACGATTACTGCCTTGAGTACGTCTCCCTTCTTGATGGAGCCGTTAGGCAGAGCGTCTTTAACTGCAACAACAATGATGTCACCAACTGAAGCAACATATCTGTGGCTGCCGCCGAGAACCTTGATGCACTGCACGCGCTTTGCACCAGAGTTGTCCGCTACATTCAAATAAGACTGCATCTGTACCATGTCAATTCTCCTTTAGCGGGCTCTCTCAACGATCTGGATAAGTCTCCAGCACTTGTCCTTGGAGAGGTGTCTGCACTCCTCAATGACAACTGTGTCGCCGATATGAGCATCGTTCTTCTCGTCATGAGCCTTAAGCTTCTTAGTACTGGTGACGTACTTCTTGTAGAGAGGGTGAAGGGTTCTATTGGTAACCTCGACAACGATGGTCTTCTCCATCTTGTCGCTCACTACAATACCATTAAAAGTTTTCTTTCTAGCTTCCATTTCTAGCCTCTTCTACTTACTTTGAAACCTTGGCAATGCCAATTTCATGAGCATGGATCAGAGTGTTAAGTCTAGCGATATCTCTTCTGACGTTCCTCAATGCGAGAGGATTGTCGAGATGACCAACTACCTTATTCATTCTGAGGTCCAACAATTCCTTTCTGAGCTTCTCGCGCTGAGCAGTAAGCTCTGTTACGGACATCTTCTTATAGTCTTTCTTCATTTCCTTACTCCTCGTTTGCGCGAGCAATGATCTTGGTCTTGATAGGGAGCTTAGATGCTGCGAGTGTGAGAGCTTCTCTAGCGATTTCGCTGTCGACACCACCCATCTCGAACATGATAGCACCAGTCTTAACAACTGCTACCCATCCTTCTGGAGCACCCTTACCATTACCCTGTCTTGTTTCAGCTGGCTTCTTGCAGTATGGCATATCAGGGAAGATACGAATCCAAACCTTACCACCTCTCTTGATGTGTCTGGTCATAGCAACACGGGCAGCTTCGATCTGGCGGTTTGTGATCCAAAGTGGCTCTGTAGCCATAAGACCATATTCACCAAATGCGAGTGTGTTACCCTTGTGAGCAACTGCATCGCGGGTACCGCGCTGCTTCTTTCTGAATTTAATTCTCTTAGGACTAAGCATTGCGATTAACTCCTTGTTGGCTCAGCAGCCTTCTTCTTGAGAACGCCACCGGCATCCTCTTCTGGTGCTGCATGGTCGTAGATCTCACCATTGAATACCCATACCTTGACACCGATAGCACCATAGCTGGTGTTAGCAGCCTTGAAGCCGTAATCGATATCAGAGCGGAGAGTATGAAGTGGAACTCTACCTTCCTTCATCCATTCAGATCTAGCGATTTCTGCACCGCCAAGTCTACCTGAACACTTGATCTTGATACCCTGTGCTCCACCTGCCATAGCGCGGGAAACACTGTTCTTCATAGCTCTTCTGAAAGCACCTCTGTTCTCGAGCTGCCTTGCAACGTTCTGAGCAATGTTCTGAGCATCGATTTCAGGCTTCTTGATCTCCTTGATCTTGATCTGAACCTTCTTCTCTGTAAGCTTCTGCATGCTCTCAGCAACCTTCTCAACGTTAGCACCCTTAGCACCGATGATGATGCCTGGGCGAGCTGTGGAGATTACGAGAGTGATGCGCTGTGGCTTACGAATGATCTCGACATCAGAAATCTCTGCATTCTGAACCTCTGGGCAAGCAAGAAGTGCCTTGCGAAGCTTGAGGTCCTCATGAAGAGTCTCTACATATTCCTTTGGATCAACATACCACTTGGACTTCCAGGTCTTGTTAACACCAAGTCTGAGTCCGATTGGATTAACTTTCTGGCCCATTACTTACCTACCTTAACTTTCTCGTCGACGACAACGGTGATATGAGACATTCTTCTAAGGAGAATATCACGCTTTCCGTGGGATCTTGCCCAGACTCTCTTAAGACGTGGACCGTCATCAACCATACAAGCTGCTACGTAGAGGGAGTCCTCATCAAGCTTCTTGTTAGTGTTAAGAGCATTAGCACCTGCGGACTTGAGAACTTTCAGAATGAGATTTGAGCCCTTCTGTGGCATTGCCTCGAGGATAGCTACAGCTTCAACATAGGACTTGCCCCTTACCAGATCGGCAACTGGGCGTACCTTTGAAGGTGAAACCATCAGATACTTGGCAATTGCATAATAACCTTTCTTAGTATCCATCTTTAGTACCTTTATTAACCTTTCTTATCAGATGCGTGGCCACGGAACACTCTAGTAGGAGCAAACTCACCAAACTTGTGTCCGACAAGGTTCT
>JAILRW010000042.1 GCA_024698005.1 Sphaerochaetaceae bacterium
AGTATAGGTGAAGTATCATCATACACTATACAAAAGTATATCGAGAGCCAAGGTTGATGGCTACGAATTTACAAGGCTCCTCCCACCGCCCAAGGGCAGTGGGTTTCCGCCTACAACAACAGAAAGGATTTTATTTATGAATTCAGATCTGAATAGCAAAGACATAATCTTCAACTATGATATAGACAACATCCCTGATGTAACATCTCTAGATGGAATAATCGGACAAGACAGAGCCTATCAGGCACTGAGAGTTGGACTCAGGACCGACAGGGAGGGTTACAATCTTTTTGTCAGCGGTGACTTCGGAACAGGAAAGCTCACTGCCGTCAGAAATGAGTGTGAAAAGCTTAGGGATGATGAGACAAAGATAAAGGATGTTCTTTATCTTGCAGACCCTGCAAGCCCAATCAGTCCATATACATTGCTACTTCCTGCAGGAAGGGGATCTATTTTCAAGAAGGATATGAGCCTCCTCTGTGAAGAGAACTATCACTCTCACATAAAAAACTTGATTGAGAAGTATCCTGAAGCAAAGGACTATCTGAATCATCTTCTGGCCTTTCCATTCTCAAAAACTCTTTCAGAGGTCAATCTTGTCCTCGATAGAAGAGGAGAGACAAGAAGACCTTTCATAATTGAAAGTCACCCGTCATTTGAAAATCTTTTTGGCTACTACGATGGCCATTCTGGCCACATGGGAATCCACATTGGCTCTTACCAGAGAGCAGCAGGTGGTTTTCTTGTCCTGACAGCAGAAGAACTTCTTGCCAAGGAAGGTCTCTGGGATGCATTGAAACGTCATCTCGATTCAACAGGCATGGCATTCACAGATGCCCATGTCCAGGGAGAAATCGGAAAGGAAGCTAGGATTAGACCAGAACCTATTCCTCTCTACACCAAGGTAATCCTTTTAGGTGGAGATGACACCTACGAGACCCTTACAGAAAAGGATGAGCAATTCTTGCGCCTCTTCAAGGTAGCTCCTCAGTTTGACTATTTGATGAAATCAAGCGAAGAGAACATCAGAGGAACTGTTGGCTATCTATATTCGGCTGCGAAGAAGAACCATATAGAGCTAGAAAAGAGCGCGGTTCAGGAGCTGTTAAGGTATTCAAGCTGGTTTGCTGAGTCCAGAGAGGAGCTAACATGTCAGTTCTCCCTT
Organism: Sphaerochaetaceae bacterium; assembly: GCA_024698005.1. Lineage (GTDB taxonomy): Bacteria > Spirochaetota > Spirochaetia > Sphaerochaetales > Sphaerochaetaceae > Bullifex. The sequence goes on from JAILRW010000042.1 coordinate 1,166, forward strand.
CTTGGAGACTTGATGGTGGAAGCTAGCCTGAACAGCAAGGATGGTAAATTGAAGGGAGAGGACATTCTCAAAGCTATTGATACCAGGAACTACATCACAAGTATCACAGAAGAGAAGATAAACCAGGAGATAGCCTCTGGAGATCTGTTAATCAGTGTAACTGGTTCCAAAATCGGCATTGTAAATGGTCTTGCAGTTATGGACAGAGGACTTGCTTCGTTTGGAACACCTGCTGTTATCAGTGCAACTGTTGCTCCAGGCAGTGAAGGAATCATCAACATAGAGCACGAGGCAGGACTTTCAGGAGAAATCCACGACAAGGGGTTGTTGATACTTGAAGGATACCTAAGGAAGATGTATGCACGCTCCTTCCCTCTCTCTGTCTATGCTGGAATCTGCTTTGAGCAGAACTACAGTGAGGTCGATGGAGACTCTGCTTCCTCTTCAGAGCTCTACGCTCTGCTTTCTGCAATCGGAGAGCTCCCTGTAAGACAGGATATAGCTGTAACTGGTTCTGTAAATCAGATGGGCATACTGCAGCCTGTTGGAGGAATCAATGAAAAGATTACTGGCTTCTGGAAGACCTGCCAGACCTGCGGTCTTACAGGGAAACAGGGGGTAATCATTCCTCGCTCAAATATAAAGTCCCTCATACTTCCAAGAGAAATCGAGGAGGCGATAAAAGAGGGAGTGTTCCACATCTGGGCCCTATCAAATGTAGAGGAAGGAATGGAACTGTTAACAGGTATGAAATCTTCAGTGCGTGACAGGAAAGGAAACTTCGCAAATGGAAGTTTCAACCGTCAAATTGAAGATCGTCTGAGAAGACTGTACGAAGCAGGAAAAGGAAACTAAGAGAGACTCCAGCTATATAGAAGTATTCCTGTAGCAACTGAAACATTCAAAGATCCCTTGGCCCCTAGCTGAGGGATCGACACTCTATCTGAACAGAGAGCCAAGGCATCGGGAGAAACTCCAGTCTCTTCACTTCCAATAACGCAAACACCTTTATTAGGGAAGACAAACTCTGGAAGTCTCTTTCCTCCTAGCTCAAGTGCAAATAAAGGACCTTCAACTTCATCTAGAGAAGAGATGATTGAATGTGGCACACTGTCCAATGCTCCGCGAGCAGTCCTAAGACATCTTGGAGAGTTTATATCACCACACCCTTCCCTCAAGTAAATATGCTCAACGCCTAAGCTTTCTGCAGAACGGAAGATTGCACCAATATTGAAAGGAGAGCGTACTCTATCAAGCAAAAGGCGATGAGGAAGCACCGTTCTCTTTGAGGAATCCAGCTTACCATCTGAACCTAACAAGTCCCAGTCTGCGACCTCCTCTCCAAGAATTGTCAGTACTCTGAAATAGATATCTTCAGCTGAAAGCAAATCTCCAGAAAGGAACTTCTCAAAACTCCTTTCAAAGAAGGCCTTGTCATCCAAACTGACAAGTTCAGATGAGAGGACAATTGAAAGCAGTGATTCTATATACTCACTCTCAAGGACCTCACCACTATATGCAAGGTGCATAAGTTCTCCGACCTTCCTAATCTTCAGGCGGGGCTTAAGGGTTTCAATCTTCTTTATCGTTATCATTTTCGTTCTCGTCACTCTGAGGAGTTACAGCAACTGCAAACTCTCCCTTTATAGCATCCCTACTCTTCAGACTATCGATACAGGTAGTAACATCTCCAACGATTATCTCTTCGAACGCCTTTGTAAGCTCCCTACCGATTGAGATACGGCAGCTAGGACTCAGCTCCCTTATCTCCTCAAGTGTCTTGAGGATCCTGAAAGGAGACTCGTAGAAGACAAAGGTTTCACCTCTTGAAATCAGATTTGCTAGTCTCTTTGTCCTCCTGCCCTTCTTAGGACTCAGGAAGCCTTCAAATGTGAAAGTTCTTCCCACATTACCTGCAGCAGAAAGCAAAGTTATCACAGCAGAACAGCCAGGTATTGGAACAACAGTAAAGCCCGCTTTTCTAACTGCTTCACTCAAACGTGCACCTGGATCAGAAATACCAGGAGTTCCTGCATCAGAGCAGTATGCGATATCATGTCCCTGCTCAAGAAGAGAGATTATTCCCTTGCTACTTTCTGTCTCATTGTGTGCGTGGCAGGCTATAGTTCTCTTTTTCAAGTTGAAATGGGAAAGAAGCAATCCGGTGTGCCTTGTATCCTCACAGGCTACGATATCGACACTCTCAAGAACCTTGAGAGCTCTCAGTGTTATGTCTTCTAGATTTCCGATAGGTGTTGCCACCATGTAAAGAGTACTCATAAAAGAAGAATAACGCATCTTTAAAACTCTAGCTATATGAACAATTAATTGCTCAAGTGTTCTTTACATTAATTGTTCATAGGCATTTAATAGTCGCATGCTAAAAAGAACGGAAGAAGAGTTCAGAGAATATTCAACAAGTGGCAATCTTTTAAATGTACTTCTTGAAGTAGGCCTCCCACTTGCACTGTTCTCTCTCTTTAATAGTGTTTTCAATATTCTAGATATGATGATGGCAAGCCATGTCAGCACAGTAGCAGTCTCTGCTGTAGCCTACATGGCACAGCTACAGATGATTGTTCACACAGTAGCCCAAGGTGTAATTGCTGGCTCTATGGTAAAGATCAACCGAAGCTTCGGTATGCAAAAGTATGAGGAAACCAAGCACTATACTAACCAGCTCATACTTCTTCTTACCCTTCTCTCTCTTATTGTTCTTCTCTCTATTCCTTTCATGCCTGCAATCTTGAGACTTATAAGGACTCCTGAGGAGTTCATAGATGAAGGCTTCAAGTACTTTTCACTTCTCCTGGTCGCAACCTGTGTAAACTTCTACAACCAACTCTTTGTAAGTATTGAAAAGACAAGAGGCAATACAAGAAAGATTATGGTTCTGAACATCCTATCAATGGTGCTCAAACTAGGTTTGACTGCTATCTTCATCTATGGAATGGATGCAGACATCATCATGATTGCTGTAGCATCCTTGCTTTCATACCTCTTTATCTTCTGCTTTGCTATTTTCTGTATCACAGATAAGAAAAGCCACTTCTCTATAGATCCTTCTCTCTTGAAGTTCGATAAGCATAAGATTGGAAGACTTATAAACATCTCATACCCTCTTGCAATCGAGAAGGCCTCATTCTCGATGGGAAAGGCCCTAGTAAACTCCATGATCATCTACTATGGATCTGCCATGGTCGGAGCCTTGGGGATTTCAAACAACCTCACAGGAATCTCCAACAACTTCCAGGGTGGCTTTTCAGATAGTGAGAGTGCAATAATCAGTCAGAACATTGGAGCTGGAAGGTATGATAGAGCAATAAAGGCCTACTTCCTGACTACCATAATCGTCACCATCGCCAATCTGATCATATCGTTACTGCTACTTCTATTCTCATCCCCTCTCATACATATCTTTGCTACTGCAAGAGGCGGTGTTGATAGAGAGTTCGAGATGATGATAAAAAGCGTATTCCTCTACGATCTTATCGGTGGTGTACTGCTTGTCATAAACAGCTCTAATGTAGGCTTTCTTGTCGGTATTGGAAAAACAAAGCTCGCTCTTTTCAATGGCCTTTGCAGGATGTTCCTCTTCAGAATCCCTGTACTCATGCTGCTTGAAAGATTTACCAACCTTGGCTCTGAAATACCAGGTGTCATGATGATGATCTCTCACATTCTTTCTGGTCTTTTATCCTCTCTTCTTGTTGCCTACGAAATAATACAGCTCAGGAAAAAACATCTAGCTTGAAAGCAATAAATTAAGACCATAAACTTGTTTTATGTTTACTAATCCGATAATTCCAGGATTCTGTCCCGATCCCTCAATAGTCTTTGCTGAGGGAAGGTACTATCTGGTCACATCGACCTTTGAATTCTTTCCAGGGGTTACAATATGGGAGTCAGAAGATTTATCTAACTGGTCCTACTGTTCTGCAGTTCTTACAGATAAAGAGTTTCTAAATCTCGATACTTCTGGTAACTGCAGAGGCCTATGGGCCGCAACAATAAGGTATAACATTGGACGATTCTATGTTGTGACGACAAATGTTCACACCCATGAGAATTTCATCTGCCACACTGATGATATTCACGGCAAATGGTCAAGACCAGATTTCATATACAAGACAGGAATCGATCCTTCATTGCTTTTCCTTGACGATGGACGCTGCTTCTACACTTCAAACGAAACAACGCTAGACAATGTGAACCATGGAATAATTGGAGCTTTTATAGATCCTGATACAGGAAAACTTCTAGAAGAGATGACAACCCTGACAAGAGGTTGCGGAGGACACTCAACAGAAGGGCCTCACATATATTATGTAGACGGGTACTACTATCTAATCATCTCAGAAGGTGGAACTGGAATTAGCCACCATGTCTGTGCCCTCAGGAGTAAGGATATCCACGGTCCATATGAAGAAAACCCGAACAACCCTATCCTTTCACATGCAGATAGAAAAGGCCATGAAATAACCTGTACAGGACATGCTGACCTTTTCAGGTTGCCAAATGGCTCCTGGGCTGCAGTTTTTCTTGCAGTCAGGAGACCTAAGATAAAGAATGATCCACTGGGAAGAGAGACCTTCCTTGCCCCTGTCTATTGGAAAGCTGGATGGCCTGTTATAGGAAATGAGGGGTTTGTCGAGCTTCAAATGGAAATTCCTGGAGTTGAAAATCACTTCGTCCCTGACTATTCCGTTTCCTTTGCTGAGGATTACCATACCTATCCATATCTTAAGGTGAGAGTGCCAAAAGAAGAGTGCTATATACAGGACACACAGAAAAAGACGCTTACGCTTATTGGAGAAAAGGCACTATCTGAAAACCTTGGCCATCCAACCTTGCTTGCATTCAGGCAGAGGGATTTTAACGACACCTTCAAAGCAAAGCTCGACCTCTCCACTCTTGAAGGGAAAGCAGGCATCTCCGTTTTCCTAAACAGCAACTATCACTATAAACTGGAAGTTTTCAAAAATACTTTCTCACTTATTCGCCACGTCCACGACTTTGAAGCAGTTACTGATAAACTTTCAATTTCTCACTCCTCTATCGTCACTCTTGAAGTCAGAGCGGACAAATCTTTCTATCACTTCTATGTGGACGGAAAGCTTTTGGCCAAGGCATCTACTGCAGGTGTTTCTCCTTGCTTCAGTATGAATGGTCAATTCACTGGAGCCCTTTTTGCAATCTATGCAGAAGAAGGGAAAGCAACCTTTATCGAAAGAATTGAACTGAGGAGCAAAGTATGAGAGCCCCAATCTTCATTGATATTGATGGCACACTATTAACAAGTGATAAGAGACTGACAGACAGGACAAAGGAAGCTCTGCATTATGCAAGATCCTTGGGACATGTAATTGTTCTCACATCCGGACGCTGTTATGACGGGCTAAAAAGCGTACTTTCTGCCCTTGATTTCATGCCTTGGACTGCTACTCTGAACGGGGCTTATATAATGGATGACAAGCACAGAGTTATATACGATGAATATATCCCTGTTCCTGTACTTGAGAAGCTACTTGATATAGCGAAACAGACAGATAACAAGGCGCTCTACTTCTTTTCAGAGCATTGGGGAAGTGACAATGATGAGAAGGTATATGCAAATGAATACAAGGTCACTCATCAAGCAGGCATAAATGATAGTTTGCAAAGCGTCATGAAGAAGTACAGGATAAACAAGTACCTATCGACAGGGACTCATGAAGCTTGTCTTGAATTTCTAAAAAGAGTTAAAGAGCAATATCCTTCTTACGAGGTAGAACTCTCATCACCGACCTATGTAGAAGTCAACACACCAGGTATAAGCAAGGGAAAGGCAGTTGAAGTAATCTCCAAGCTCCTTGAAACTAGAGAAGAAGATGCTATCTGCTTCGGGGATTACAACAACGATATGGCAATGTTCTTGAAGGCAGGAAACTCGGTTGCAATGGGAAATGCGGTTGACGAGATAAAAAAAGTGGCAAGGTTTGTAACTTCATCAAATGATGAGGAAGGCCTTGCCAAATGGATTGAAAAGAATCTGGCAACCATTTCTGGCTGCCAGGAGTAGTAATTACAGTCTATCGTAGAGCTGCTTGTAGATCTGGCTGGAATTGTTCCATGACCAGTCTTCCTTCATGCCTCTCTGACAGAGCTTTGTCCAGGATTCTGGAGTCTCATTGTAGACATAGTATGCGTGGTTGATTCTGTCCATAAGCTCCCAGTCACTGTAGCCGTAGAAGGAGAAGCCTGTACCACTCTCTTCATACTGGTTGTATGGCTTTACAGTATCCTTGAGACCACCTGTCTCATGTACGATTGGTACAGTACCATATCTCAAGCTAATAAGCTGAGTCAGGCCACAAGGTTCGAATGCAGAAGGAACCAGAAGTGCATCTACGCCACCGTAGATCTTGTGAGCCAGAGCATCTGAATAGCAGATGTTAGCACTTACCTTTTCTGGGTACTTGCCCTGATAGTAACGGAACATCTCCTCATAGTTCTTGGCACCTGTACCGAGAATTACCATGTTGATATTCATCTGGCAGAGACGATCCATGATTTTATCTACAAGATCGAGACCCTTCTGGTCAGTCAATCTTGAAACGAGACCCAAGGTCATTACATCTGGATTTTCTGCAAGACCGAGCTCCTTCTGAAGTGCAATCTTGTTTGCCTTCTTGCCACCCTTTATGCCTCTTGCTGTGTAATTCTTGGCAAGATTCTTATCTGTCTGAGGATTCCACTCGTCATAGTCGATACCGTTGATAATACCCCAGAGTCTGTCCTTTCTGAAACGAAGGATGTCATCAAGACCTTCACCGAAGTTAGATGTCTGGATTTCCTGAGCATAGGTATTACTTACTGTGGTTACATAATCAGAGTAGACGATACCACCTCTGAGCATGGAACAATTCCAATCATCCTTCATAACAGAAGTATCCTGGAAAGGACTTACAAGTCTACCTGGCTGGAAACACTCCTCAGGAAGGTTTGTGATATGTCTGATATGTCCTACATTCCAGGTGCCCTGGAAGCGCAGGTTGTGTATTGTCATTATCGTCCTTATTCCTCTGTAGAATGGATTACCCTGGAACTGAGTGTTCAAATAGACAGGAACAAGGGAAGCCTGCCAGTCATGGCAGTGGATGATATCAGGTCTAAATCCAATGAGAGGAAGTGCAGAAAGACAGGCCTTTGCAAAGAATGCAAATCTCTCAAGGTCCTTGAATAGATCATAGTAAGGAACCTTACCTTCGAAGTACTGCATATTATCGATGAAATAATAGGTGATTCCATCCTTTATAAGCCTGTTTATACCAACATACTTCCTGTCATCCAGCTGGAAGTAATAAATACATTCTGTATTGCACCTGTACTCGTCCTTGATAGCAAAATAGTTAGGTAACATTACTCTTATATCGTATTCTGCAGGGTCAAAAGCTTTTGGAAGGCTACCAACGACGTCTGCAAGTCCTCCAGTCTTAACGAATGGAACACATTCTGAAGCAACAAATAAAATTTTCTTCACTCTTTAACTCCTTGGAACTAAGTAAAAGGAATTATACCATTTGCAAATAAGACTTAGTGAAAAATATGTTTCAAATTTCATATAAAAAGCCAAAAACGGATATAAACAAGAAGTAACTATCCAATTAATTCCTTTCTATCTTTTTAAATACACTCTTTTGTCCCTTTTTTCTATTTTAGGTTCTTTTATTTGGAAATTTATCAAAATGCTTGAAATTTTCCATATTAGAAACATAATGTTTTAATATGGCAGAGAAATATACACTCTCTGGTAAGATGTGGAAAATGTTGCGCCTCGCAGAGAAGTACACCGGACGCGATACTCATGTTGCTCTTACCGAAGAGGCTATAAATAGAACAAACAGAAAAGACCTCCCAAAAAACTGGAGGGTACATAATATATTCTATCCGGAGACAAAAGGTATAAGCTGTACCAACTATGTCATTCCGGTAACAGAAGGAGCTGTTACTGGTCGTTATTACGACAGTAACAACGCACAGTCAAGAACCTCCCTGAAACCGCTTATCGTTGTTTTCCACGGTGGTGGCTGGGTCTTTGGAAATATAGATCTGTACGATCTTTATTGTAAGAATCTTGCAAAGGCTACTGACTCAGCAATCCTACTTGTCGACTATCGTCTTGCACCTAAGTACAAGTTCCCGGTCGCAGTAGAGGATTGCTATGATGCATATCTTTGGGCAGTTAATGGTGTCAAATACTGGAAGGTAGACCCTGACAGGATTTTCCTTCTTGGCGATAGCTGTGGTGGAAACCTGGCAGCTGGCGTTGCCCTCCTCTGCAGAGACAGAAAGGCACACAAGCCAAATGGCATGATCCTCTTTTCTCCTCTAGTAGATGCAAGGCTCAGAACTCCTTCAATCGAAGAGTATTCAGACAGCCCAACGTTAACATTGAAGCAGCTCAGATTCTTTGTAGATAGTTATATGAGAGAGCAGAAAGATATTCTTTCACCTCTCTTTTCTCCTCTTCTTTCTGCAGACCTTTCCCGTCTGCCAGATACTCTGGTAATTGCTGGTTCACTCGATCCTTTGAAAGATGATGGAAGACTCTTCGTAGAGGCGATGAAGGAAGCTGGTGGAAATGCCCACTATATCGAGATAGAGGATGCAGTACATGGCTTCATATTGCACAAAAAGGCCGAAGGTTCAGCAGAGTCCGATTGCATGGTAAGGCAGGTAATTTCAGGACGACCGGTAAACAAGGTACAAGAAATGACAGAAGCTGAGCTAAGAAGAGAAAACAAAACGCAAATGCAACAAGCCTCTGCCAAGTTCCAAAAAGAACATGAAGAGAGAGCAAAACAGCAGATAAAGGAGTGAAGGAGTTCTTCACTCCTCTTTTTTTGCCTTTTGCCAAGGCAATAAAAAACCCCACAGACGGAAAAAAGGAGGTAAACCGTAGTGGGGAACAAAAGGAGGTAAATTTATTTAATCAGGAGTTTTATCTTCCTGATGGCTGTACAATACTTTAATACAAAATTAATTGCAATACTTTTTTTAAAAATTTGTATACAGATTTTTATTTTTTATCCAAATGTTTTTTTCTTCGTTTTGTTTGTCTGAAAAAACTTCGAAAATATTTGGCTATACAGCCTTATTTTGCAAAACCTATGACATAAAGCATCTTTTTTTCTAAAGATAAATTTTTATATCTACGATAACAAGAATAATAAAATAGCACTGCTTCCACTTTGTTTTTGGATCGCAGTGCTACAATTTAAGAATAAAACGCAAAAACCGATTTTAGTTCTTCATCGAGAATGGCTGTCTTGTATTTTCCAGAACATCTCTCCAAAGAGAACCTTCAACATCTACATGGTTTCTTCTAGAAACAGCCTGCTTGATTGGTAGATATACGAACTTGTTGTTAACTCTACTTACAAGACACATGGTCTTTCCACTCATTGCTGCATGAACAGCATGGGCACCGAGACGGGCACAGTAGATGCTGTCGTAGCTATTGGCAGGAGCGGAGCGGATAATGTAGGAAGGATCGATGTACTTCACAGAGGCTCTGATATTCTCCTTTGCAAAATACTCCTTGATCTTGTCCTTCAGGAAGATTCCGATATCATTCATCTTTGTGTTTCCACTTGCATCGACCTCTCCTGTTGGAGGAACAAATTCCTGTCCAGCTCCTTCAGCAACAAGAATTACTGCATGGCCTCTATCCTGCAATCTCTTTTTCAGGTTGACGAGAAGACCATTCTCACCATCGAGATCAAATGGAGATTCTGGGATCAAACAGAAGTTTACATCGGACTGTGCAAGAGTTGTATGAGTGGCAATAAAGCCAGACTCTCTACCCATGACCTTTACAAGGCCAACACCATTGATTGCATTTCGTGCTTCAACATGAGCGCCACGGACGATACCTGCAGCGACCTGAGTTGCTGTATCGAAACCGAATGATGAGTCGATGAAGGAAAGGTCATTATCAATTGTCTTAGGAACACCGACAACTGCAATCTTCAGACCTCTCTTCTTGATCTCAAGGCCAATTGCATTTGCGCCCTTGAGTGTTCCATCGCCTCCGATACAGATGAGAATATTTATATTATTTCTTTCAAGTGTATCTACAATTTCTTCAGTCTTGTTTCCGCCACCTCTTGAAGAGCCAAGGATTGTACCACCCTTCTCCTGAATGTCATCGACAACAGAAGGAGTAAGCTGGATGAATGGATAGTTAGCATCCTTCAGAAGACCGTTGTAGCCATACTGGACACCAGAGATTCTTCTAACCCCATATCGGTACCAAAAACACCTTACGACTGCTCTTATTACATTATTCAAACCTGGGCAGATACCACCACAGGTTGCGATGGCGACATGCACATGTTGTGGATTGAAATAGATCTTCTCCCTTGGACCTGCAAGTTCCATGGTTTCACTTCTTTCTGGAACTCTATTTCCCTTCTCATCTACTTTAGTCTGAACAGAGAAAAGAACTCTGTCGTCGTCAGAAACATAGTTTGCACAGCCATCACCTGCGACACGGCTCATATCTATTGGAGATACAAGCTTTGCTTCCCCCAAAGAGACAACATTAAAATCTAAAGTCTCACTCATCGTCTTCCTCCAAAAGTATATCAAGATTCCTTACAAATTCTCTGTAAGGCTCTTCCGTTCTCTTTTTGGCCTCATCCTGAAATGAGTTGTACAGCTTTATAAAGCTCTGACCAAAAGGACTTAAGCTGGCACCACCGCGATCCTGTCCACCCTTCTTGCGTTCAATTACATTCTTGCCAAGATGCTTCTCTAGACGATTTATCATCAAGAGTGCCTTGGAATAGGAGATGTCCATGTTCATGGCCGCCTGTCTCAGAGAGCCACAGCGTGCGAGCTCCTCCAGGAGCCACATCACACCAATTCCCATGAACTTCTCCCCTTCACCGTCAACAAGATAGAGCTTTACTTTTAGGTCCATATTTCTCCTGCAGCAGTATAGACAAGGGACAATAGCTCTTTGATGTTCTCCTGCTCAACGGAGCAGTAAGCGAGACGCAATGTCCTGTCCATTATATTGATTGCACCAACGCTGTACTTTTCAAGAAGGTATGTTCTAAGTTCCTCTGCACTTCTACCCATGGTATCGAAGGCCATGAAGTAGCCAGAGTTGAATGGATAAGGCTTCAAAAGCTTGGAGTCGCGATAGTTTTCAAGCTCTTTCTTGACAATCTTGTATCTTGCCTCCATCTCCTTGAAGGTCTTCTCCTTATCCTCATTGTAGTGCTTGCCCTCCTTGAGAGCCTTGAGAATGAGAGTCTGACCTGGGCGGTCACAGTTGCTGACAGAGCATCTGATAGCACCGAGAGACTTACTGTTGAGTGCATCAAGATGCTTGTCATTGAAGCTCTTTGATGCATAAGTGATGAAGCCAACTCTGAAGCCCCAAACCATCTCCTCCTTGGTTGCTGCATCGCCCTTGATTGCAAAGATGTTCTCATGAGCATCTGCCAGGAAGGCAAAGAGAGATTCCTTCTCAGTCTCTTCCTCAAAGAAAAGTCCATAATAGGCATCGTCGGAAAGGACAAGAACCTTCTTGCCTGTTTCTGCAACTTCCACGATTGCATTCTTGATCTTGAGCATCTCGTCCTTCGAAGGAGTATAACCAGTTGGGTTATTAGGGAAGTTGAGGATAATTCTTGCTGTCTCTCCCTTGCAATCCAAAAGTGCTTGCTTCATACCTTCAACATTGAAGTGGTTGTTTTCATCATAGAAGTTGAAGAACTTGAGAGAGCCATTCTTCGCATGAACGAAGATAAGTTCATAGTTGTCCCAGAACAGATCAGGGCAGACAATCTCATCTCCCTCATCAAAGAAGAGGTTTGCAACAGTACTGATTGTATGAGTCAAGCCACCAGTTACAATAGGAAGGCTGATAAGCTTTCCCTTGAGGGTTGGATTCTTCTTGATCATCTCTTCTTTCCAGGCACTTCTAAGTTCCTTGTCTCCACCACCTGGTGCATATGAGAAAATATCGCTTGGCTGTAAGAGATCTTCCTTGAAGTAGCTGTAGATATCGGTAAGATACATTGGCTGTCCCTTGCTCTTTGCAAGGCCAACAGTCGCATTGTGTCTTTTAGCTTTTGCACCAGCCTCAGCTGACTGTGCAACTATACCCTTTGGAAAGAAGATCCTTCTTCCAAAGGATGAGAGGAAGGAGCCCGCTACGGAGCTGTCGAGTGTTTCGTTAAGTTCAATTGCAAGTCTGTCTAGCATTCTAAGTTCCTTTATTGAGTTCCTATATTATTATTTTGATGTCACCATGTCATCAAAATAGCTCGCCTTGGATGTCGTTTTTATCGCTTTTGGTTTCACTTTTTTTTCCAATCAGCTCAAGGAATTCCTCCTCAGTTACTATTATAACACCAAGTTTCTCTGCTTGTGTTTTTTTGCTGCCTCCACCCTTTCCTACTAGGAGATGGGTTGTCTTGCCTGTCACAGAAGAAACACTTCGACCTCCACGCTTTTCAACCTCTTTCATCGCAAGGCCTCTTGGATTGAAGTTCTCAAAAGAGCCTGTAACACACCAGACCTGACCAGAGAATATCTGCTCCTCGTTATTCTCTTCCTTCACCTCTACAAACTGTAGGCCAGCAGCTCTGAGCTTCTCAATTCTTTCAATCATCACAGGGTCGTTGAGAGCATTCATTATCAGAAGAGCGGACTGCTCTCCCACCTGAGAAATTCTGGTAAAGGCTTCTATGTCATTGTTCCTGGAAGCTTCAAGGAGCTTGTCGATACTGTCAAAACCTCCCTTTACCAGAATCTCTGCACCCTTGGAGCCAACCTCTGGGATGCCAAGGCTTGCGAGCACAGTATGGAATGGTCTACTGAGACTCTCCTTCACTGCACTCTTGAACTGTTCAATTGTCTTATCCCCAACCCCTTTGACACCAACTAGACGATCGTAGTCACAGGTATAGAGATCAGGAATATCTTCGACCAGCTTGTTCTCAACAAGAAGCTGGACCGCTTTTGGACCTATGCTCTCCATATCCATCTGGTCTCGTCCTGTGAAGAATGAGATCCTTCCTAGAATCTGATCAGGACAGCTTCTGTTGACGCAGAAAAGATGAGCTCCCCTTGATACCAGAACAGAGCCACAGGAAGGACAGAGAGGAGGAATTACATAAACTCCATTACCCTTCTCATTCTTCTCGATTACCTCTTCTACTGCAGGAATTACATCACCCCTCTTTACAACAGAAACAGTGTCCCCAATTGAAAGCTCCAAGGTGTTTATATACTCCTGATTGTGCAAGGTTGCTCTTTTTACGGTAGAGCCCCCAAGCTTTACGGCCTCAAGCTCTGCAACAGGTGTTATACGCCCTGTTCGGCCAACCTGGACTGTGACATCCAGAACCTTTGTCTGGGCCTGAGGGGACTCGAACTTGTAGGCAATTGCCCACCTTGGATGGTGCTCTGTATAGCCAAAGGCTTCGCGGACGCTCATCTCACAGACCTTTGTTACCATACCATCTATTTCATAAGGAAGACTCTGCCTTCTCTCTGTTACCATCTCAAGGTAAGAGCCCAGTTCGTCAAAAGCATGGCCCTCTCCTTCAAGGCCTGCCTCTTCGAGCCTCCTTCTTGACTCTTCTGCAGAGGAAGAGAAGAGAGCAAAGTGTGGGTTTATCCTAAAGCCAAGCTTCTTGAGCCTTGAGAGAATTTCAATGTGGTCGCTTGGCGCATCTCCCTCATCCCAGAAACCCTCGTATATGAATATATCGAGAGGCACTTCTGCAGCTTCACTTGACTTCTGCCTTCTCACTGTACCAGCGGCAAGATTTCTTGGATTTGCAATCTGGGGATACTTATCTTTAAGACGCTCAAAGTCAGCCTTTGGAAGATAGACCTCTCCTCTTACTGCCAAGTTGATTGGCTCAGGAAGACGAAGAGGGACTGAGTGGATAGTCTTGATATTTGCAGTTACATCATTACCGACGTGGCCATTGCCTCTGGTTACAGCTCTGGCAAGCACACCATCCTCGTAATAGAGGACCATAGAAATTCCGTCTATCTTCTCTTCTTCTGCAAAGGATAGCCTTCCTGAAGCCTTTACTTCACTCTTGTTCATCCAATCGAGGACGGCTTGTGCAGAGTATGCCTTATCAAGAGAAAGGACGGGAATCGTATGTTCCACTTCGGGGAAGTCACTTGTGAGATCGCTTCCAACTCTCTGGGTTGGAGAATCGCTCCTCATAAGTTCTGGATGTTCCTGTTCGAGCTTTACAAGCTCATCAAAAAGAGCATCGTATTCAAGGTCACTCTTCAAAGAGTTTCCATCAACATAATAGGCTCTCTGTAGCTCTATCAACTCATCAGAGAGAGTGTCAATTCTTTCTTTAACGTCCATACCTAAATTATAAACGTTCTGGCCTGTTTGAGGAACCTATTCGCCTTGCTTAGCCAAAAGTGTTGTGATACTCTTTTTTTCATGGCAGACAATACAAACAATAGTTTCGGCGGTGCAAACCATCTGTGCTATGGCACACTACTGCTGGCAAAAGCAGCAGCAGAGGATATCACATCTCTGACTCTGCCGGAAAATAGTCATTGTACACCTATCACCTGGGAAGATATCCCTGGGGTTAATTCCATTCAAATTTTCTCTGGCTCCATGCCAATCCTTGCCAATAACACTATTAGCTACAAGGGACAGCCTATCCTTGCCATGATAGGTCCTGATTACGAATCATCAATCCTAGCTATAAAGGCAACCAAGCTGGAAACAAAGAAGAGAGAAACAGCAGGAGAAGAAAAGGGCTCAACTGACTGTCCAGAGCCAGAGGAGTTGGTGCTCTCCTGGTCAAGTCAAAAGAACAATGAAGAAGAGAACCTCGAAGAACTAAAAAAGATCGAATCCACCTTCTTTTCAAAATCGACCTTGATCGATACCGATACCAACATAACCTGTATAGCCTGGGAAAAGGATGGAAGACTTCACGTTGATATTCCTTGCAAATGGCCAGATCTAGTCAAGGAAACAGTTGCTAAGGTTTCGGGATATCAGAAAAAGAATGTCTTTGTGCATACTATAGAGTGCCACTCACACTACGATGAATATGCAGTTTTCCCTGCTCAACTTGCAGCAATTACAGCAGTTGCAGCCATCAAAATGAGCACTACTGTTGAACTCAGAAGCCCTTTGGTCAACAGAAGCCCTGAAGTAACCATCAAGAGGACAACCTGGTGTGACTCAAATGCTCTTCCTATTAGAGAAGAGGTACAGATGACTGCAGAGCTTGGTGCATTCCTTTTTGCACCAGAAGAGTACCAGAGACAGGCAATCACAGGCCTTATCCCAAACTATCAGCTGAACAGCTTTGTCGCCAAGGTCAACGTAAAGAAGTCTCAATTGATGCCTTCCCTAGTCTGTGGTTCTATGGGCTATTCTGTCGCTATTGCCTCCTCAGAGACTCAGGTAGACCTCATTGCTGAAAAGTTCGAGCTTTCTCCTCTTGCCTGGAGAAACCGCAATCTTTCTGGCAAACGAAGATTCACAGATTATCTTCCAGCAATAGAACTATCTCCATTGAAGGAAATCTACAAAGAAATAGTCGAAAAGTGTAACTATAGAAGGAAGTGGCCATCATACCACATCCAGGATGGAAACATGTCTTTTCTGGACTTCTCAAGAGGTATAGGCATGGCAGTAGGTGTAGGTATCTCCGGTATCTCTACCACTCTTGCAAAGGCCACAAACTATCAGGCAAGGCTCAACTACACAACGAAGAACAACATTACCTTGAGCTTCTCTCTTCCTGCAAAGAGTCATAGTGGCAAGCTTCTAAAAGAACTCATTTCCAACGAAATGCGATTGAATGAGGATTCAGATGTCATCCTCTTTGAAAGTGATACCAGCTCCCTCACCAGTGGTCCTGCAATCCTTGGCAGAGTCACCGGTATGCTGCCAAAGCAGACTTTGAATTCTTGCAGAAAGCTCCTGAGACAGGCAAAAACTCAAGAACCTCCACTTACTCTTACATTCGACGTGGATGACAAGGTAAACCCTTGTGAGTTTGAAAATAAAGGTTCTATGGCCGTTATAGTAGAAGTTTATACAGATGATATAACTTTCGAACCGGTTGTAAGAAGTGTCTGGGCCAACATTGTATTGGGACAAATCATCGACGAGAACAATCTAAAATCCCGTTTGAAGTTTGTAATTATCGATGCCTTATATAATTCAGGCGCAGTACTTTCAAAGGACAAGGAACACCCATTCACTGTAAACCTAAACCTTGAGAGTAAAAACATCGATGGTATTTGCAATATGAACCAGACCATCCAGGGACTCGTCCAAGCAGCCTTTCTCAATGCAATGAGGCAGTGCTCTGGAGTAAAAAAGCTAGCCGTTCCAGTATATCCTAGAGATCTGGCTGAAAATCAGGAGTAATGAATGAAGGTAGAACTTGTAGTAGATGGAAAGACCCTTTCCTTGAACGTCAGCTCAGATAAACCACTATCAGAACTCTTGAGAGAAGATGTTGAGATCAAATCACTAGAATCCTGCTGTCATGGAGACATGTGTGGAAAATGTATTGTACTATTAAACGGCAAGGCTGTCCTTTCCTGCCTGATTCCAGCCTTCAATGTAAAGAATGCTACTGTAGTCACCTATGACAGTTTTTCAAAAACAAAGGACTTCAAGGATATAGAAAATGCTTACATCTCTCTCGGTGTAGAGCCATGCGTAAACTGTTATGCATCCAGAACTCTTCTGATCGAGAACATCCTAAGAAGGTATGAAGAAGCTGATTTGGGTGATAACGCACTTCTCGATGAAAACATGCTGAACGAAATAATGAGAGAGAATGAACTTATAAAGTGTTTCTGCATGGATATGAATAGCTTTATAGAAATCGTCAAGGAAAGTCTGAACAATAGGAGGAAGAGAAATGTCAATGTATACGGAACTAAGATCTCCTAATGTCCACGAACCTAAAACCATCGGAGAGTACGCAGAAACTGTTATCAATTACAATGGCAGTATCAATTCACTCTGGGCAGGTGGC
Organism: Sphaerochaetaceae bacterium; assembly: GCA_024698005.1. Lineage (GTDB taxonomy): Bacteria > Spirochaetota > Spirochaetia > Sphaerochaetales > Sphaerochaetaceae > Bullifex. Next base: position 18,232 of record JAILRW010000042.1, read on the forward strand.
ACCTATATCATGTCCCGTCCAAACTTCTACCCATCCCCTGCGACGAATGTAGAGATTATCAATCTGAAGGATATTGAAGAGCTTTACCGTATCCAGAGAAATGACCGCTTCTCTGAAATTGGAGCAATGGTTTCGTTGAATGACATAGCGCTTTTGGGAAGCAATATCTTCCCGAAGACCTTGCTTCAGGCAATCGAAAGCACTGCATGCAGATTGATAAGAGAGAGAATATCTGTTGGAGGTACTCTCTGCACTCAAGGTTTCAACTCTTCTGTTTCTTCTGTACTCATACTGCTTGATACAGCAGTTGAAATCATAATCCCCAAGAAGAGAAACTTCACAAGAAGATGGGTACATGGCTCAAGACTATATGATAAGAATGGCAAGTTCGTTCTCAATACTGTCTTTTCTAACGCCATGGTCTCAAAGATTAGAATCGTTATCCAGAACTTTGATTTTGAGTACTTCAAAACCGCAGGAGAACCTATAAAGAATCCATCCGAAGCTGTCTCTCTTGCCGTGGTTTCAAAACTTGACCAGAATGGTGTCTCTTCGCCAAGACTCATAATAACATTCCCATCCATTGGCTTTGTCTACAGCAAGGATATCGATAATCTGCTTGCCAATCTGCCACTACCTGCAAATGAAAACAGAACAAGAGATCTTTACAGGAACATTCTTGGCTACATCAAGGAAAATCTGGGGCCAATTTCTAAGATCCAACAGGTACGTCTCAGGGGTATGCTGAAGGATATGGTCCTCTCTCTGAATCAGCATATTCTGTCCTTGTAATTTATTAACGAAAAGCCTTCGTTATGTTATAATTTATAACCTATGGCAGTTAAAGACGTTCACTATCCACCCTATGGACCCGATGAGGTCCTCGACAACTTTGTACACCTACACAACCACACCGACTATTCACTGCTCGATGGGGCTGCAACAATAGGTAAATACATGGCAAAGCTCAGAGAGTACAAGATGCAGGCCATGGCCATTACCGACCATGGAAACATGTATGGTGCCCTGAGATTCTACAACGCTTGTAAGGCTGCAAACATCAAGCCAATCATTGGCTGTGAGTTCTATGTAAATCCAAAAAATAGAAAAGATACCAGTCCTCCTAGTGAAGGAAATAGATACTATCACCTCATTCTTCTTGCTATGAATGACCGTGGTTATCACCATCTGATGGAGCTCAACTCCATTGCATTCACAGAAGGCTTCTACTACAAACCTAGGATCGATGACGAGGTACTCGTAAGCCATAGCGATGACCTTATCTGCCTTTCTGCCTGTCTTGGTGGAGAAATTCTCCAGCTTTTGCTCGATAACGAGCACAAGCACACTGAAGAGCAGTGCTATGAGATGGCAAAAGAGAGAGCTGCCTGGTTCAAGAGCATCTTTGGCGACAGATACTATATCGAGCTTCAAGATCATGAGCTTCCAGAGCAGAAAAGGACCAATCCTCTTCTTGTAAGGATTGCAAGAGAGCTGGACATTCCTCTCGTCTGCACTAACGACTGTCACTATGTAAACCGCGATGATGCCAACGCCCACGACGTTCTTCTCTGTATCGGTACCAACCGAAAGAAGAACGAAGAGGACAGGATGAGATTCCCTAACGACAACTTCTATCTCAAGAGTGGAGATGAGATGAGGAAAATCTTTAGCTGGTGTCCAGAGGCTTATGAAAACACAAAGAAGATAGCAGATAGAATCAACATTGACATCAAGTTCCCAGGCCCTCTTCTTCCAGAATTTGAGGTTCCAGAAGGATTTAACAACACAGCAGAATATCTAGTCTGGCTCAGCTACGATGGATGCAAGAAAAGGTATGGAAAGCTCACCCCTGAGCTGAAAGCACGTCTTGATTACGAGCTTGGAATCATTTTGAAGATGGATTTCCAGGGCTACTTCCTGATCGTAAGAGACTATATCCACTGGGCAAAGATGCACGATATTCCTGTAGGCCCAGGCAGAGGTTCTGGTGCAGGTTCCCTCGTCGCCTACTCCATCACGATTACAGATGTCGATCCTATGAAGTACTCACTGCTCTTTGAAAGATTCCTGAACCCAGAAAGAGTTAGCATGCCGGATTTCGATATCGACTTCTGCTTCGAAAGAAGAGGTGAAGTAATCCAGTATGTAACCGACCACTATGGAAAGGATAGAGTTGGTCAGATCTGTACATTTGGAACACTCAAGGCGAAGGCGGTTGTTAAGGATGTCGCACGTGCCCTTGACATCCCATACGGTGAAGCAAACTCTATCTGTAAGCTCATCAGCGATGATGCAAAGAACCTCAAAGAGGCCTTCGAGCTCGAACCAAAGCTCAAGGAGCTTGAGGACAGGGGTGGCATATATGCAGAACTATTCGATGTCTCAAGAAGACTTGAAGGAGGAAACCGACACACATCACTGCACGCAGCAGGTGTTGTTATTGGTAAAACCCCTTTGATAGACTATGTGCCTCTGAACTTCGATCCAAAGACAAGGTCCGTTGCTTCTCAGTACACAATGGACCTTATCGAAGACTGTGGACTTGTCAAGATGGACTTTTTGGGTCTCAAGACCCTCACTCTTATCAAGCACGCTGTCGATCTGATACACAAGGTAAATCCTTCATTCGACATCACAAAAATCGATGAAGAGGATAGGAAGACCTTCGACATGCTTTGCAGAGGCGACTCTGCCTGTGTCTTCCAGTTTGAATCTGGAGGTATGCAGAAGGTACTTCGCGATGCTCAACCAAATACAATAGAAGACCTCGTTGCTTTGAATGCACTCTATCGTCCAGGTCCAATGCAGTATATCGAAAAGTTCGTAAACTGTAAGAATGGCATCTGGGATATAGAATATGATGACCCTGACCTTGAGCCAATCCTGAAGACAACCTACGGAATCTGCGTATATCAGGAACAGGTAATGCAGGTTGCTCAGGTAATTGCCGGCTACACCCTTGGTGAAGCTGATATTCTCAGAAGAATCATGGGTAAGAAGAAGGTCGATCAGCTTGCCGAGCAGAAGGTAAAGTTCATCGCAGGAGCAAAGAAGCTTGGAAGGACAGAAGAACTTGCAACCAAAGTATTCGCATTCCTTGAACCGTTTGCTCAGTACGGCTTCAACAAATCACACGCTGTTGCCTACTCTGTAGTTGCCTATCAGACAGCATTCTTGAAGGCAAACTACCCTGCTGAATTCCTTGCAGCAAACCTCACAAACGAGATGAACAGCCCTGACAAGTTCAAGGAGTACCTTGCACTTGCAGATACAATGAATATCAAGTTGATGCCACCTGATATCAATGCCTCTGAAAAGCACTTCAATGTTGTCAATGGAAACATTGTCTATGGTCTTGCTGGTATCAGAAATGTTGGTGAACAGGTAACTCAGCTCATAGTTGAGGAGAGGGAGAAGAACGGACCATACAAGTCAATGATGGACTTCATCAGCCGCCAGAGCGAGGGTCTTGTAAATGGACGTCTGCTTGAATCCCTTATAAAGGCAGGAACCTTCGATTCTCTAAAAGAGGACAGAGCTACCCTAATGGCAAACCTTGAGGGTATGATCGCCTTCGACAAGAGCAACAAGGAATCTACAGCATATGGACAGATTGGTCTCTTCGATGATGATGTGACAATGCACAGCTACGAGATGAGACAGGCAGAGCCTTGGTCAAAAAGAGAGATGCTTGAAATGGAGAAGGAGTTCTTGGGCTTCTATGTCTCTGGGCATCCTCTCGATGAGTACAAGGAACATGTAGACCGCTGTGTCTGGGTCGATATCTCAAAGCCAAAGGAACTTCCTCTGAACAGAAGCGTTTCCTTGATCTGTCAGGTAAATACATTCAAGGTCCTCAAGACCAAGAAGGGACAGAATATGGGAATCTTCTCTCTGTCCAACTATCAGGGAAATATCGATGCAGTTGCCTTTCCGAAGAGTTTTGACGATATTGAAGGAAAGGTTGTAGTTGATGGTATTTATGGTTTTACTGGTAGATTTGACAGCAGAAAGGATTCAGATACCTATCAATTCATAATTGAAAGTGTTTCTGCTCCTGCAGATCTCAAGAGCGAGGCCATAACCTCTGTCTGTCTTGAGTTCGATGAGGAGCTTGTCTTGAACGAACACCTCGAACAGCTCGAAGACGAGCTCAAGAGGTACATAATTGAGCACACCGGTGGTCTAAAGGTCTTCGCATATATTGGCTCCAATAGAAAAGAGAAGATCGCCTTTGGAAGAGATTACTCACTTGAATACAGCAAGAATCTCAAGAAGGAGCTTGAAAGTTACGACCTCATCAAGAGCGTCTGGTATGCATAAGGAGAAAGAATGACAACGAACATATACGAAATTGCAAGCTTTCTTGCAAAGGCACTAGAGCTTTATTCATTCCTGATCTGGATTAGGATTCTTCTCACATGGATAAATCCATTTCCCAAGGAAGGAAGCCTCACCTCATACTTTGCAATGATCGTAGATCCATACCTCAACATCTTCCGATCAAGAAGGTTGATGATAGGCATGCTGGACTTTTCTGCAATCATCGGAATTGGTGTAATACAGCTTCTGCAGTCTGCACTTAAAATCTTTGCTTACTATCACACCTTCCGTTTCGCCTGGTTCTTACAGCTTTGCATCCAGATGGTCTGGCAGTACTGCATTCAGATCTTCATCATACTTCTGATAGTTTTCCTTGTCCTGAGAACTCTCGGTTCCCTGTTCCACAGTCCAAGTCTCATGAGGGCTGGACTATTTGCAGAACCTCTCTTGAAGAAGCTTCAGATGGCCTTATTCCCTAACAGGATCGTCAAAGATCTACTGCTTTGCGTCATTGCACTTGCTCTTGCTATACTCTGCTACTTCGCAGCAATGGAAGTCATGACAATCTTGATGGGACTGACAAGATATATAGGATTTTAAATTTTGCTGATTGCTGAACTTGAAAATTCCATTTCCTCTCTCAGGGGCGTCGGACCGGCTGCCCAGAAAGATTATGCGAAAATGGGAATCAGCACATTCAAGGACCTTCTTCAGTTGAGCCCAAGGAGCTATGACGACAGAAGTGTTGAAACCACACTGAGAGATGTCACAGAAGACAATGTTCAGATTAATTCTGAAATTGTCATCCTTTCCCACACCTACTTTGGTGGAATCAAGAAAGGCCAGAGGACATTAAAGGTAATTTGCAGAGAAAAGAGTGGCTATAATCTATCTCTTCTCTGCTTTGGCAGGGCCTTCCTTGAGAGAACTCTATCGGTTGGTTCAGCCTGGTATATAAATGCCACTGTTACCAGAAACAGAGGAGAGTGGCAAACGAGTGCATTCTCTGTATACCGAACTATGGAAGAGGCTGGCCTTGGTACAATTCTTCCAATCTACCCTCTTTCGGGGAATCTCAACCAGAGGATAATCAGAAGGGATATCAGGAACATCCTTTCAAATCGTTATCTAATCTTCGATGATGAGATGCCCTCCTATCTATATGAGAAGTATTCACTGCTCCACACGAATGAAGCAATAAGACTTCTGCACTTCCCAAAGAGTATGAATGATGTGGAAAGAGCTAGGCGCTCTCTAGCTCTTTCTGAACTTCTTCTGATGGAGATAAGCATAAAGAGAGAGAGCACTCCAAGAATTCAAAAAAGAGCAAGGATTGCACTTACTCCACTTGAAGAAAAGTTTCTTAGAAACCTTCCATTTTCACTAACAGAAGATCAGGTTTCCTGTCTCGAGGATATCAGATCTGACCTCGATTCAAAGGGCCAAATGAATCGTCTGCTACAGGGAGATGTAGGCTGTGGCAAGACTTTGATTGCCTGGCTGAGTGCCCTGCATGTTATAAGCAAGAAGGGGCAAGTAGCATTCATGGCCCCGACCGAACTTCTAGCAAGGCAGCATGCGGAAAAGGCTGCAGAACTTTTCGAACCACTAGGAGTCAATGTCGCTTTCATAACTGGAGATGTTAAAGGCAAAGGGAGAAAATTGCTTCTAGAAGCCCTGAAAAAAGGTGATGTAGATATTGCAATCGGAACCCATGCACTCTTTTCCAAAGACATTGAATTCAAGAATCTCAGATATGTGATAATCGACGAGCAGCACCGCTTTGGTGTTGAACAGAGGCAAGCTCTGTCCAGTAAGGGCATAAATCCTCATCTTTTGATGATGAGCGCAACACCTATTCCTCGTACACTAGCCCTCACCTTCTTCGGTGATTTGACAATTTCGACAATTCACACGATGCCAGGTGGTAGAAAACCTATAATCACACACCTTGTTACAGAACACGGTAGAGAAAAGATGTATCAGGCAGTTGGAGTAGAATTCCTCCGCGGACATCAGGCCTACTTCGTATACCCAAAGATAGACGACGAGGGGGAAAGTGATTTAAGGGATGTCACCACAATGTTCGAATTCCTGAAAGGGAAATATCCCGGTGTCCCTTCTGCCCTTATCCACTCAAAGGTCCCTGAAGAGGAGAAGATGAGTATACTTGAACGCTTCAGGAAGAAAGAGCTTATGTACCTCGTCTCAACGTCTGTTGTTGAAGTCGGTATAGATATCCCCGAAGCAACCTGTATGATAATTGAGCACTCTGAACGCTTTGGACTTGCTGCCCTACACCAGCTCAGAGGTAGGGTTGGAAGAAGCAATCTCCAGAGCTGGTGCTTTTTGGTCTTCTCTTCAGCTCTCACAGAGGATGCGAAAGCTAGACTTTCAGTAATGCGAGATACGACTGATGGCTTTGTAATTGCAGAAAAGGACCTTGAAATCAGAGGACCTGGTGAAATTGCAGGAGAAAAACAGTCTGGATTCTTGCGTTTACGCTATGCCTCGCTTGCCAATGATATTGAACTTATCGAGATTGCAGGAGCAGAAGCTGAAGCAATAATCTCTAGAGACAGGGGTCTTATTTCTTCAGAAAACTATATGCTGAGGACTCTTTTACAGAAAGAGGACAAAACTAGCATCATTTGATAGTATAGCTTGTATGAGAATAACCGGCGGACAGTATTGCAGAAGAAATATCGTGTGCCCACCGGGTGTTATACGCCCGGCAATGGACAGGATGAGAGAATCTCTCTTTTCTATTCTTGGAGACCTTACAGGGTGCTCCTTTCTTGATCTATTTTCCGGCTCTGGTTGCGTTGCAATAGAAGCAGCAAGTAGAGGTGCGTCTCCTATCCATCTTGTTGAAATGGATAGAGGAAAGAAGGCAACTATCGAGAAGAACCTTTCCTTCGTAAATGAAGATAAGCACCTTTTTATGATGGATGTGAATAGATATATCTCCTCCTGCCTTCTAAGCTACGATATCGTCTACGCAGATCCTCCTTTCCCAATGGATGGAAAGGTCGAGCTTTCTGAAAAGATTGCAAATCGCCACATTGTCAAACCAGGAGGACTCTATATAATCCACTACCCTGCAGAGGAGCACGGCTCCTGGCCAGAAAAGATTGAAGGCTTCACCTTCAAGGATGAAAGGAAGTATGGCCGATCTCTGTTAAGGTTCTATAAGGCAGACTGAATATGTTAAAGGATGAAATAAGAATTGATGGTGAGAATATTGGTCACATAGATACCTACATAACCTCCTATGATACCGACTCACACTTCAACACAAAACTTTACAAGTACCAGGCCTCTGTACAGGAGGCGGCAGGTGCTCACGCATCTGCCAAGGGCATTGGTATTCCCCACCTTCAGAAGGAAGGTAAGACTTGGGTAATTGCCCGTTCGAGAATGGAAATCTACCACTATGGTGTTTGGGGCGACAAGCTTAATATCGTCACCTTCGTACAGAAGGCACAGGGACTGAATTGTCCTCGTGTTGTTGAGGCGTATGACCAGAATGGAAGGAAGCTTTTTTCTACAATGACCCGCTGGGCTATTATTGATATGAAAAATGGCAGACCGATGAGACCAACTGATATTGTCAATATCCTGGCTCCACCACCAGAAACCTACTTCAAGGATATAAAGCTTCCAAATCTCATAGAAGTTCAGGATAAGTGCATACACACTCTTTCAACCTATGAGCCTCAGATAAGATATCTCGACACCGATCCAAATAGACATGTCAACAATCTGACATATACTAACTGGATCGTTGAAGCGCTCCCTGACTCCTTCAATGACAAATACAAGCCTTCTCTTGTCGATGTAAGATGGATAAGACAGACCTACAAGGGAGAGAAAGTCATAGTTAGAACAAAAGCGGAATCAGAGAACGAGCTCGAGAAGGAAAATCCTAAACTATTCTTTGAAATATTCCGTCTTGAAGAAGATGGCACAGAGACCCAGGTATTTGAGGCCTGGACAGAATACAAGAAGCGAACTCTTCTCTCTGATAGATTAGATAGCTGATATCAATAGTGAGGAGGACGTCTGTTAGGCCTAGCCTCACCAGACTCCTCTATCAGCTCTTCTACCTTTTTTTTCAACTTCTGTAGCTGAATGAGCAGGCTATCAATACTTTTTTGATGTTCAATTACAACCTCATTAAGCTCAGCTACCTGTGCTTCTAGGTAAGCACACTTTATTTCAATCTTCTCAACTTCATCATTCATATGCTGAATAATATTATCTAAATAACTTGCCATGCAACAAAGACATGATATAATTCGGTTGCAGATTGTTGCAAAAGGAGACTTATATGAAAGGCGAGAGAGTTGCACAGCTGGAACTTCTACTTAGAAGTCACCCTGAAGGTCTCAGAAGAGCAGAAATAGCAAGACGCCTAGGAGTTCATCGCTCCACAATAAGTCGCTATGTCGAGGATCTAAGTGAGCACATCGACATCTATGAAGAAAACAACTTAATCAAAATAAAGCAGAAGGACACAGATGAATCAGTTGCCCTATCTGTCTATGAATCCATTGCATTCAATATGTCTGCAGAGATGCTGGCACAGAGTACAGAATTCCAGAATCCTCATCTTGCGTCGGGACTAAGAAAGATTGCAATGAACATGCGTTCCTATGCACCATCGGTCAGCGAGAACATTCTTCTTCTTGCCGAGAAAATCGAACAGGAAGCCAGAAGCAGCAAGGAAGAAGGCAGTAATTATAATAAGATATTCGAAGTACTGGTCGACGCCTGGATCTCAGGAAGAATAGTAAGAGTCAATTCATCTGAAGAAGGAAAGGAAGAAATTGAGATTTCCCCTTACTTCATAGGATTCAGAGAGGGAGAGGCAGGAAGGCGCCCTATTACAGTTACTGGACGTCTTCGCCATACCAAGGAAATCATTACGATCGATATAACGAAGATCAACAGTGCCATTATCCTTGATGAGACCTATACCATCCCTGATAACCTCAAACCTTTCAATATGGCAAAAAATGAGAAGAGCTACGATGCGATCGACATGGTTCCTCTGAAACTAAAGCTTAAGGAAAAATCTGCGTTCAACTCTTTTAACGAGGTAGTGCATGGAACTCCTGAATTTATCAAGCAGGAAGATGGAACTTTGATAGTCTCCTTTGAGGCTGAGAATTCTATCGATCTCATGATGCATCTTTTCCAGTGTGGAAGAGCTGCAGAGATAATCTCTCCTGCAAGCTACAAGAATAAATACCTCTCATACCTAAAGGATGTTCTGGAAATTTACAAATAAGGAAAACTATAGATTGTTAGCTATAGCTAACTATTTAAGTTGCAATAACTTCTTTGTTTTTTTCATGAATTTTATACTTTTACCTAAAAAAAACTTTTCTTTTACCTCTCCATATTGTTTTTAAATTTGCAAACACTTGAAAATGAGGTTATGCTACATGTAGTCGTGAAATCCAATTTATGCTGGGCTAGGATTGTTGTCTCGCTTTGGCATAAAAAATCAACAACAATTAAGGAGGCTTTTCATGGCAAGAAAAATGAAATCCATGGATGGCAACAATGCTGCGGCTCACGTCAGTTATGCATTCTCTGAAGTAGCTGCAATCTATCCAATCACACCATCCAGCCCTATGGCCGACCTCGTTGACCAGTGGAGCGCAAACGGACTCAAGAACATTTTCGGCAATCAGGTCAAGGTAGTCGAAATGCAGTCCGAAGCAGGTGCAGCAGGTGCTGTACACGGTTCCCTCGGTGCAGGTGCTCTTACTACCACCTATACCGCTTCTCAGGGTCTTCTCCTCATGATTCCTAACATGTACAAGATTGCTGGTGAGCAGCTCCCTTGTGTATTCCATGTTAGTGCTAGAACCGTTTCTACTCAGGCTCTCAACATCTTCGGTGATCACTCCGACGTCATGGCTTGCCGCCAGACCGGTTTCGCAATGCTTTGTGAAGGTAACGTTCAGGAAGTTATGGACCTCGCTCCTGTTGCTCATCTCGCAGCTTTGACTGGTAAGGTTCCATTCCTCAACTTCTTCGACGGTTTCAGAACTTCCCATGAAATCCAGAAAATTGCAGTTTGGGATTTTGAAGACCTTAAGGACATGTGTGACATGGATGCAGTTAAGGCATTCAGAGAACACGCTCTCAACCCAGAGCACCCACACATGAGAGGTAGCCATGAAAATGGTGATATCTTCTTCCAGCACAGAGAATCCTGTAACAAGTTCTACGATGCTCTTCCAGAAGTCGTAGAGAAGTACATGGACAAGATCAATGCAAAGATTGGTACCGATTACAAGCTCTTCAACTACTATGGCGCTCCAGATGCTGACAGAATCATCATCGCTATGGGTTCCATCTGTGACGTTGCTGACGAGGTTATTGACTACCTCAACGCACACGGTGAGAAGGTTGGTATCATCAAGGTCAGACTCTACAGACCATTTGCTGCTGACAGACTCCTCAAGGCTATCCCAGCTTCTGTTAAGAAGATTGCTGTTCTCGACAGAACCAAGGAGCCAGGTGCTCTTGGTGAACCACTCTACCTCGACGTTGTATCCGCTCTCGCAGAAGCAGGCAGAAGCAACCTCGTTGTTACTGGCGGTCGCTACGGTCTCGGTTCTAAGGACACCCCACCATCATCCGTATTCGCTATCTTCACCGACCTCGCAAAGGATCAGCCAAAGAAGAAGTTCACAATTGGTATCGTCGATGACGTTACTAACCTCTCTCTCGAAGAGAACAAGGACTGTCCTAACACAGCTGCTCCTGGCACAATCGAATGTAAGTTCTGGGGTCTCGGTGGTGACGGTACCGTTGGTGCAAACAAGAACTCCATCAAGATTATCGGTGACTACACCGACAAGTATGTACAGGCTTACTTCCAGTATGACTCCAAGAAGACTGGCGGTGTAACAATCTCTCACCTCAGATTCGGTGATCATCCAATCAAGTCCCCATACTATGTAAACAAGGCTGACTTCGTAGCTTGTCACAACCCATCCTATGTCCAGAAGGGCTTCAAGATGGTTCAGGACGTTAAGCCAAACGGTGTTTACATGATCAACTGTCAGTGGACTCCAGAAGAGCTCAACGAGCACATCGATGCAGCTTCAAAGAGATACATTGCTAAGAATAACATCCAGCTCTACACAATCGATGCTATTGACCTCGCTCAGAAGATTGGCATGGGCAAGAGAACTAACACAATTCTCCAGTCCGCATTCTTCACCCTTGCTAAGGTTATGCCACAGGAAGAGGCTATCGAGCACATGAAGGAAAAGGCTAAGATCTCCTACTCCAAGAAGGGTATGGATATCGTAGAGATGAACTACAAGGCAATCGACCTTGGTGCTACAGCATTCAAGAAGATCGACGTTCCAGCTGACTGGGCAGAAGCTACCAACAAGAAGGCAGCAGCAGCTCACGAAGGCAAGGCAGAACTCGTCAAGATGGTTTCCAACATCCTCGATCCAGTCGACAAGATGGACGGCGACAGCCTCCCAGTATCCGCATTCATGGATCACGTTGACGGTCAGTTCGAACTTGGTGCAGCAGCTTACGAGAAGAGAGGCGTTGCAGTTGCAGTTCCTACTTGGGAATCTTCCAAGTGTATCCAGTGTAACCAGTGTGCTTATGTTTGTCCTCACGCAACAATCAGACCATTCGCTCTCACAGACGAAGAATCTAAGGCAGCTCCAGAGGTCACAAAGATTGTTCCTGTAAAGGCAGGCAAGGGCAAGGGCGTATATCAGTTCACACTCGCTATTTCCCCACTCGATTGTATGGGTTGTGGCGTTTGTGCAGGCGTATGTCCAGTTGGTGCTCTTACAATGGTTCCAATGGAAGGCGAGAAGCCACAGCAGGCAGCTTTCGATTACTGTGTTGCTAAGGTTTCTGATAAGACTGAGCTCCAGGACGCAACAGTCAAGGGCAGCCAGTTCATCCAGCCACTCCTCGAGTTCTCCGGCTCTTGTGCAGGTTGTGCTGAAACTTCCTATGCTAGACTTGTTACCCAGCTCTTCGGTGACAGAATGTACATCTCCAACGCAACAGGTTGTTCTTCAATTTGGGGCGGTCCAGCAGCTACATCTCCTTATACAACTAATAAGGAAGGACATGGTCCAGCTTGGTGTAACTCCCTCTTCGAGGATAACGCTGAACACGGTTTGGGTATGTTCATTGGTCAGGAGAAGATCAGACAGGATCTCGGCGCTGAAATCGAGAAGATCGCTTCTTCCGATAAGGCATCTGATAGCCTCAAGGCAGCAGCTCAGGCTTGGATCGATACCAAGAATGACGGCAGCAAGAACACTGCAGCTTCCAAGGCTCTCGTAGCTGAACTCGAGAAGACAGATTGTGACTGCGCTAAGGCAATCCTCGACAAGAAGGAATACCTCAACAAGAAGTCCGTATGGATCTTCGGTGGTGATGGTTGGGCATATGATATCGGTTACGGTGGTCTCGACCACGTACTTGCTTCCAAGATGGATGTCAACGTATTCGTATTCGATACCGAAGTTTACTCCAACACCGGTGGACAGGCTTCCAAGGCATCTAACCTCGGTCAGGTTGCACAGTTCGCAGCTGCAGGTAAGGATGTAAAGAAGAAGTCTCTCTCCGAGATCGCAATGCAGTATGGCTATGTATATGTTGCTCAGATTGCTATGGGTGCTAATCCAAACCAGACAATCAAGGCAATTACAGAAGCTGAAGCTTACAATGGCCCATCTCTCATCATCGGTTACGCACCATGTGAGATGCACTCCATCAAGGGCGGTATGACTAACTGCCAGAAGGAAATGAAGAAGGCTGTTGATTGCGGTTACTGGAACCTCTTCAGATATAACCCAAGTGCTCCTAAGAAGTTCACTCTCGATTCCAAGGCTCCAGCTGGCGGATATCAGGAGTTCCTCATGAACGAAGCTAGATATAGCAGACTCACAAGAGAATTCCCACAGAGAGCAGACGTTCTCTTCAAGCTCAACGAGGAAGAAGCTAAGCTTAGATACAACCACCTTGTTAAGCTCGTAGATATGTATGCTGATGCATAAGACTAATTAGAAGTCTCGAAATTGTTGTTTTCCCCCAGGCGACGAGTCTGGGGGAATTCTTTTACCCAACTACTCTCTTATTAACTGAATTATTCCTATGGTAAAGAAAGGGAGAATCTCAGCAAAAGAAGCCTATATTAATAAAGACGGAATGCAGTAACATTTGATTTTGGTCCTTTTGGAATAAAAGGAATCTTAAGAGCAAAAAAAAGGACCGGGAAAACCCGGCCCTGAACAATCTTATTGCTTGACTTACTGTGGCTGCTTGCCAATATAAGCAAGGATACCACCGTCGACATAGAGAACGTGTCCGTTGACGAAGTTAGAAGCTTCTGAAGCAAGGAATACTGCTGGACCCTGAAGGTCTTCTGGAGTACCCCATCTAGCTGCTGGAGTCTTGGAAACGATGAACTGGTCGAATGGGTGTCTAGAACCATCAGGCTGTCTCTCTCTGAGAGGAGCGGTCTGAGGAGTAGCAATATAGCCAGGTCCAATACCATTACACTGAATGTTGTGCTCGCCATACTCAGAACAGATGTTTCTGGTAAGCATCTTGAGACCACCCTTAGCTGCTGCATAAGCAGAAACGGTTTCTCTTCCGAGCTCAGACATCATAGAACAAATGTTGATGATCTTGCCGTGGCCCTGCTTGATCATTGCTGGGATGACAGCCTTAGCAACGATGAATGGAGCATTGAGGTCAACGTCGATAACCTGTCTGAACTGAGCAGCAGTCATTTCAATCATAGGGATTCTCTTGATGATACCTGCGTTGTTAACGAGGATGTCAATTTTGCCGAACTTCTCAAGGATCTTAGCTGTGACTTCCTGTACCTGCTCTTCGTTGGTAACGTCACAAACATAACCAGTAGCATCGATGCCATCTTCCTTATAGGAAGCAATACCCTTGTCAACGAGCTCCTGCTTGATGTCGTTGAAAACAATCTTTGCACCTGCTGTAGCATAAGCCTTAGCAATTGCCATACCGATTCCATAGGATGCGCCTGTAATCCAAGCTACTTTTCCCTCAAGGGAAAAATCCTTCATATTCATAATAGATACCCTCCATTAGATGTCTTTGGTTTTCTTTCATTTTAAAGCAATTTTTTGGAATGAAAAACCTTATTTTTGAAATATTGTTTCATTTTTGTACAAATTATCCAATGCTGCACTGATAGAAAACAAAAGGCCTCCGATTAAAGAGGCCAAAAGAGGAGAAAATCAATTACTCAACATCAGTATCCGAGCAGGCACATTGCGTCAGCAACCTTCTTGAATCCTGCGATGTTAGCACCTTTTACATAGTTGATGTAGCCGTCAGCTTCTGTTCCTTCCTTTACACAAGATGCGTGGATGGAAGCCATTATATGCTTGAGCTTCTCATCAACCTCTTCTGCTCTCCAGGAAAGATGCTGGGCATTCTGGCTCATCTCAAGACCAGAAACTGCTACACCACCTGCATTTGCTGCCTTACCAGGAGCAAATGGAATCTTGTTCTCGATATAGTATGCAGCTGCTTCTGCAGTACATCCCATATTAGAAGTTTCAATAACATACTTAACGCCATTCTTGACCAAAGTCTTAGCATCTTCGAGACCCATCTCATTCTGGATTGCACATGGGAATGCCATATCAACAGGAACTTCCCAAGGCTTCTTTCCAGGAACGAAGGTAGCACCAAACTTCTGAGCATATGGTTTTACTACATCATTATTACTAGCTCTAAGCTGAAGCATGAAGGCCCACTTTTCTGGAGTGTTGATACCCTCTTCATCGAGGATGTAGCCATCTGGACCGGAGATTGTGACAACCTTTGCTCCGAGCTGTGATGCCTTGACAGCTGCACCCCAACAGACATTACCGAAACCAGAGAGAGCTATTCTCTTGCCTTCGAAAGTGTCTCCATGGGCCTCAAGCATATTCTTTGCAAAATACATTGTTCCATAACCAGTAGCTTCAGGACGAACTAGGGAACCACCAAAGGTAAGACCCTTTCCTGTAAGAACACCAGTATTTTCATCTCTAATTCTCTTGTATTGGCCATACAGGAAACCAATCTCACGAGCACCTACACCAATATCACCTGCAGGGACATCTGTATCTGGACCAATATACTTCTGGAGCTCAGTCATGAATGAGCGGCAGAAACGAAGGATTTCAGCATCACTCTTTCCCTTTGGAGAGAAGTCTGAACCACCCTTTCCGCCTCCCATTGGAAGAGTTGTAAGGCTATTCTTGAAGGTCTGCTCGAAACCGAGGAATTTGAGAGTTCCGAGAGTTACGGACTGGTGGAAACGAAGACCGCCCTTATATGGACCAATTGCGTTGTTAAATTGGACCCTGTAGCCACGGTTGACCTGGATCTCTCCATGATCATCTTCCCATTCTACCTTGAATGTAATTACACGATCTGGCTCTGTGATTCTGTCAAGAATCTTGTTCTTGAGATAGACAGGGTTGCTGTTGACAACATCTATGACACTTTCGACAACTTCTCTGGTAGCCTGAATGAATTCTGGTTGAGCAGGGTTCTTCTTTTCGAGTTCGGCCATGAAACTATTAATTTCGTACATATCGTATCTCCTTATACAAATGGTATTTACCGAAAAATCTATTTGTCAACAAAAATTTTATATAATCATAAGTTTTTCATGTTTTTATTACGTTTTTCTCAAATTTTTCATCAATTACTTTGTTTTACACAATTTTTGATACCTTATTTTTCATAAAAACACAAATTTATGAAAAATTAGTTCACAATATTGAGTTTTTCCTATTTTTTATTAGCAATTTTTTATAATTTCACCAAAAATATACCTAGCGCTTTTATGTATTTGAAAATTTCTTAATGAATTACAAATTTATATACGAGATGTTAGAATAAGGATTATGTACAATCTCGACCAAACTTGGTTGCCTTTTGCCAATCTCATGAGGCGTCATATTTTCAATGTTCTACTTATTTGCTCAGACTATGACAGGTTCATGCTTGAGCAGGATGGCCGTGTAGAGGAAGAACTCTACAGGGAATATATGCAGTTAGGTCTTTCAACCCCTCCGAAGATCCAGCACACATCAGAGCCAGAAGAAGCTATCGACATGATCAGCCGTCTTTCCTTCGATCTCGTCATTACAATGCTGGACTTCCAGGCCGGAAAAGTCGAGAAGTTGGCCCAGAGAATCAAGGGAATAAGACCAGATATTCCAGTAATTGTTCTTGCTCCATCTCCAGATCACAGAAAGGTAAAAGACAGGATAACGGCAAACCCAAACATCGACCAGATTTTCTACTGGCAAGGTAATAGCCATCTCTTCTTGGCAATGATCAAGCTAGCAGAAGATGCCATGAACGTAGAACATGACACTAACGAAGCTGATGTTCAGGTCATCATCTTGATCGAAAACTCTGTCAGATTCATCTCCTCTTACCTACCTGCTATGTATACATGTCTTATCCAGCAGACCAGTTCAAGTATTCTTGAAGCCTTGAACGGCTGGGGCAGGACTCTCAGAATGAGAGGAAGACCTAAGATTTTGCTTGCTCGCGATGGCGAGACTGCAATGAATCTGTATTTAAAATACAAGAAGGTAATTCTAGGTATCATTTCAGATGTCAACTTCTCATTCGAAGGAAAAAACGAGGGAGCCGGGCTTCTTCTAGCTGAAAGGATAAGAACGTACTCTGAAGATGTTCCTATTCTCATTCAGTCTACAGATAGAAAGTATGAAGAGGATGCAAGAAGACTTGGTGCTGACTTCATATGGAAGAACTCCCCTTCGCTTCTTTCTGATCTTGAAGACCACTTCATCACCCATTACAACTTCGGTCCATTCAACTTCAAGGACCCAAAGACGGGAGATACAATTGCAACGGCAAAGACAATGAAAGAGCTTCAGAACACAATAAAGGTCATGCCTCTTGAAAGTGTCGTTTACCATGCAAAGAAGAATGATTTCTCCAGATGGCTTAGAAGTCAGTCTCTCTATACTCTCGCTTCTCTGATAAAAAGTATACGTCTTGAAGACAGTACTCCTGAAGAGTTCAGAGATAACCTGTACAAGACTATAAAAGACTACAGAATACAGAGAACTCGAGGTGTAATTGCACAGTTCTCTACCACCAACTATGATGACACATCCTTCTTCTCTAGAATCGGAACAGGCAGCCTCGGAGGAAAGGGCCGTGGACTTGCTTTCATTGCTGCAGAGATGAATGCCTCTGGTATTCAGCTTAAATATCCTAAGATCTATCTTTCTATTCCTAGGACTGTTGTTGTCTCCACTTCTCTCTTCGACGAATTCATTAATAAACACGAGTTCGATATCGGAGAACTTTCTGCAATGAATGATATGGAGGTCCTCTCCCTTTTCCTCTCCTCTGACCTTCCAGAAGAGCTGGTGCAGAGTCTTAAAGAGTTCTTGAAGGTCGTAACACAACCCCTTTCAATTAGATCCTCCTCCCTACTGGAAGATAGCCACTCCGAACCATTTGCCGGTGTCTATCAGACAAGCATGATCAGCAACCAGGGAAGTGATGAGCATCGTCTCAAAGAGCTCATGGATGCAATCAGAACCGTTTGGGCCAGCGTTTACTTTGAGAGAGCAAAAGAGTATCTCAAAGTTACCGGTCATATGGTCGAAGATGAAAAGATGGCTGTAATTTTGCAGCAGGTAACAGGCTCAAGGCATGGAAACTACTGGTTTCCTAACGTCTCTGGCGTAGCAAGAAGTCTCAACTACTATCCTGTTGAAGGAACTAGTCAGGATGACGGAATTGGTATGCTCTCTTTTGGTCTTGGTAAAGCCGTTGTAGACGATGGGTCTGCATTAAAGTTCTGCCCTGCTTGGCCAAAGAAGCCAGTTTCAAACCTTATGGGATCAGGAGGCTCTTCTCAAGAGAGCTTTTATGCACTAGATCTTACAAGGGAATTCAACCCTTATGATGACATCGACAATCTAGTACTTTTGCCTCTTTCTGAAGCAGAAAAGTATCCAAAATCTCTCAGGAATATAGTTACAACTATGAATATAATGACAGGAGAGATTTCTGAATCCAGCTTTGCAGATGGTGTGAAGACCATAACCTTTAATGGCATGTTGAAGTATGACATGTTCCCTCTCGCTCCAATAATTGATGAAGTTCTTAAGATTGGAGTAAAGAGCATGGGTACTCCAGTTGAAATTGAAATTGCTGTAAACACGGAGAGAATCAAGGACAACAAACCAGACTTCTCAATCTTACAGATAAGACCTATCGCTTCCACTTATAACGAAAGCGATGTCGATATCAAAGAAGAAGATATCGAAACCAGCCTTATCTACTCTCAAACGGTTATGGGAAACGGAATCATAAACGATATCCAGGATATAATCTTCATCAAGCCAGAGTGCTTCAAGGCCTCTGAAATGATCGACATGGCAGAAGAGCTTTCTCTGTTGAATGCCAATATGGGAGACAGAGAATATGCACTTATAGCAGCTGGTCGTCTTGGATCTACAGACCGTTGGCTAGGAATTCCTTGCTCGTGGTCTGATATCTCCAGAGCTAGAATAATTGTCGAGACAGGACTGCCAGAGCTGCAAGTTGAGCCTAGTCAGGGCACTCACTTCTTCCAGAACGTCACTAGCCTTGGATGTGTCTATCTTACGGTCAACCCAGTATACAACAATGGAAAGGTAGACTACGATAAATTGAAAGCTCTTCCATTGGTTGAAGAGACAAAACACTTTCTTCATGTTAGAAACGAAAGCGCTCTGGATATAAGAGTAAATGGACTCGACAAGAAAGCAATAATAGGAATAAAAAAGGAGAAAACAACATGGGATGCAATTCTTTGACAAGCTACTATGCGCCAACAAAAGTAACCTTTGGACCTGGAGCAGAGAACGAAATAGGAAAAGCTCTTAAGAAAGAAGGGGCAACAAGAGTTTTAGTTCACTATGGTTCTGAAAGAATAGTTAAAAGTGGGTTTTTAGGTAAAATACTTTCTTTGATCGATGCAGAAGGAATCTACCATGTAGAACTTGGAGGAGTTGTCCCAAACCCTCGTCTTTCTCTTGCCAAGAAGGGTATCGAACTATACAAAAAGGAAAATCTTGACTTTATTCTGGCAATTGGCGGTGGCTCAGTAATCGACAGCGCCAAGTGTATCGCTTATGGTACTTGCTATGATGGAGATGTCTGGGACATCTACACAAAGAAGCATGCACCAGTAAAAGCAAATCCAATTGGCTGTATCCTTACTATGGCTGCAGCGGGAAGTGAAATGAGTGACTCAAGTGTAATTACGAATGAGGATGGAAACCTCAAGAGAGGCTCAAACAGTGATTACGTAAGACTGAGATTTGCTCTTGAGAACCCAGAACTCACAATGACACTTCCTCCATATCAGACATCTGCTGCTGTTGTTGATATCATGATGCACACAATGGAGAGATATTTTGTAAAGGACACAATGCCTCTGACTCAAGAGTTCGCATTCTCTCTCTGCAGAGAAGTTCTAAAAGCAGGAAAAGCAGCTATAAAAACCCCTGATGACTACGATGCAAGAGCAACTATCATGTGGGCATCTTCTGTTTCCCATAATGGTTTTACCGCCCTTGGAAATAGCACTCGTGGCGACTGGGCAAGCCACCAGATCGAGCATGAGCTATCTGGCATGTACGATGTAGCACATGGTGCAGGCCTTGCAGTCATCTGGCCAGCATGGGCCAAGTTCGTTCTTCCTGAAATGAAGGATAAGATTGCACTCTTTGGCTATAATGTTCTTGGCATAAACCCTACAGACGACAAGAAAGCAGATGCTCTCAAGTGTATTGAAAAGATGGAAGAGTTCTATAAGGAAATAGGCATGCCAGTAAGAATTTCCGACATGGGAATCAACGCAACAGATGAAGAACTTGATACCATGGCTGAAAAGTGTTCATTCTTTGAAACAAGAACTGTAGGAGATGTCGTAAAGTTAGGAAAACAGGAGATTCTAGAAATCTATCGACTTGCTCGTTAAAACGTATTTGGGATTGCTCAACAAAAGGCAATCCCAATTCTTTTATAGCTTCACTATTTCCTCTTTGCTCAATCCTGTGATCTGAGAAATATCATCAAGAGGGAAAGAGGCAGCCTTCATCTTCTTGGCTATATCGATTGTCTTTTGAGCTTTACCTTGCTCAATGCCCTGCTCGATGCCCTGCTCGATGCCTTGCTCGAGACCTTGCTTACGTTCTAATTTCAGTGATTCGTCATAGGTCATTGCAATCATTTCTACTTCCTCCTCTATATTTTTTAGTGCACGTGTTCGTTCTGCAATCTCATTATACTTCATATCTTTAACATCTGAACATCTCAAATCATGCATGACGCTGGCGAGAAAAGAGTTGCCAGTAGCCGCGCCATTTACATAATAAATGTGACGCCCATCATCCACGAATCTTTTGAGCTCCTCTGAATAAGTACCAAACCGAACAATATCACTACCACACTTCCATATGTCCTTTAATGTGATGAAGATTACGTACGTATCCCTCATCTCACTATAATCCTCACCTGCCAAGAGTGATTGCAAATCAAGCGTACTAGCATTGAAGCGAGCTCGTTTTATCCCAGCTCCTTTGGACTTCTTCTGCATCTCTATATTGAAGAGCCTTCCTTCTTCATCCTCAGCTAGAACATCATAAACAACAGAATGGAAGCAGATTCCCTCCTCCTTTACCTGTGTATCGACCTTAATTACCTTAGAAATCTTCTTTCCCAAGCAAGCTTTTAAAAGAAGCGTTATTCCAGGTATATTATCCTTGAATATTCGATTGAACAGAGGATCATCAAAGGGTGTCATTCTTTGTATGATCTCACGCATTTCATTACGATCCATAAATCCTCCAGAAAAAACCCGTCTAAGTCATCTAGAGGCAAAATTTGATTTATGTTCTAATTTTTTCGTTTTCTCTAGTTTCTTTTTAGTCTCTATGCTATGTTTCCTCTCGGATCATAAATCCAACGGAGTTCGTACACATTCCTGGAAATCCTCCGTTAAAAAAACAAAACTATTAAAGGAAAACTATGAAAACTTATAGAAAACCACTGATTTCGTCCAACGATTACTTGCTATTTCTAGCAATCACACTTGCAGTAATTTCAACAACAATGAACATCTTCTGCATGAAGTCCCTATCCTTTGGTTCCCCTATTATCCTCTGTGATGCAGGTCTTCTTATCAGTTGGGGCGTATTTCTTATTTCCAATGTAATCACAGAGGTCTGGAATGAGAAAATGGCAATTAAACTTGTCACATTCTCTGCCATTGTGTCCTTATTCACCATGATTCTTGCAAGGATCATTGTCGACATCCCAACCCTGCCATCTTATTACGATCAGGCAGATGCTTTTGCCAAGATATTCTCAAATGGACCAAGAACTATAATCTCCTCCATCATTGCATTCTTGGTTGGCAACTTTGTAAATGTTCATATCATCCAGAAGATAAAGGATCGCCTTGCTGAAAACGACAACCACTTCTTCTTTTTCATGAGAGCAGCCTTCTCTACTCTCATCGGCCAGCTAGTAGATAATGCTCTCTTTATGTTCCTTGCCTTTGCACCAATTGGCATTTCTGTCTATGAAATGAACGTATTCGATATAATTACTGCAGTGCTCTCTGGTACTGTCATCGAGCTTGTTGTAGAAGTTTGTTTCGTTCCTTTCATCACAATCCCATTGACAGCCCTGATAAAGAGAACAATTGAGAGGGAAAAAGAGTGAGGATTCTTATTACAGGTTCATCGAGTGGAATAGGAAGAGAGACTGCCCTTCTCTTCTTGAAGAATGGGCATACTGTTGTTGGAATAGACAAGAAAGGAAGCTCTATAGAGCATGCTCTCTATACCCATGAAACTATTGATATAACCTCTTGTGATCTTCCTGAGCTTCCCTCTTTTGATATCGTAGTTGCTTGCGCTGGCGTACAGGACAGCAAGGACGACATAGATGTCAACCTAAAAGGAACAATCAACGTAGTTGAAGGGTACGCAATCCACCCAAACATCAAAGCAATTTTGATCGTTGCTTCCGCCTCTGCTCACTCTGGAGCAGAATTTGCCTACTATTCAGCAAGCAAAGGAGGACTCCTTTCCTACACGAGAAATGTAGCCTTGAGAGTGGCCAAGTTCGGTGCTGTCTGTAACTCAATCTCCCCAGGAGGAGTAAAAACAGAGCTAAACAGACCTGTCATGGAAGATAAGGAACTCTGGAATGAGATCATGAAAGTTACTCCTCTAAAGAAGTGGGCTGAAGCTGAAGAGATTGCTCAATGGATCTATTTTCTCACAGTAGTTAACCGTTCCTGTACAGGAGAAGACATACTGATAGATAACGGAGAGATGCACCTCAATGCAACCTTCGTATGGCCAAATAAGTAATTAAATATTCTTTACGAAATAATTCCAGACGCTGTCTGAAGGAGGAGCTGCTACAATCTCTAGTGGCTCCTTTTTTACTGGATGAGTGAACCTGATTCTTCTTGCATGAAGATGGATTCCTCCGTCCGGATTGCTTCTTGCAGCACCATACTTCAAATCCCCTTTGATGTGGCAGCCAATTGCAGCAAGCTGTGCCCTTATCTGATGGTGGCGCCCTGTATGGAGGTCAATCTCAAGAAGATAATATCTATCACTCTTTCCAAGGACGGTATAGCTTAGCTTTGCAAGCTTGCTACCCTTTACCTCCTTTGGATAAGCTCTCGAGGTATTGTTTCGTGAATCGCGAACAATATAGTGAATCAAAGTTCCTTCGTTTTCTCTTGGACAAGAATCGACAACAGCCCAGTAGGTCTTCTTTACATCGCTACCTCTAAAGGCGTCGTTAAGACGAACAAGCGCTTTTTCTGTCTTGGCATAGACAACAATTCCTGATGTAGGTCTATCCAAACGATGAGGGATACCAAGATAAACGTTGCCTGGCTTATTGTAAGTTGTCTTGAGATAATTCTTTACTCTATCAGCAAGAGTTTCATCCCCTGTTTCGTCTCCCTGAACAAGCTCCCCAGGAAGCTTGTTTACAACAATAAGATGGTTATCTTCATAGAGTATCTGATCTTTTAAACTCACATCATTCTCCAAAACAATCAATCAAATAGTCCCGGCTCTGCTTCCGCAGAGGTGCAGGAATCCTTTATCTGCTTAAGAGTCAGGCTGACAAGCTGCTTTGTGATGAGCTTATATCCAGAAGTCTGACTCGACTTTCTAACTGCAAAATCTGCAAAACGGAAGGTCTCTTCAAGCACTCTGTAGCCACAACCTGGCTTGTACTTTGCTGTGATTATAGCATTCTCAAACATTGAGAGCTTGATAAGCTTGAATTTTCCTTCAGGCAAGATAGAGTAAAGCTTTCCTGTCTGGAAGGAGCTTATATTGAACCTCTTTATGAAATAGAACTTGGAGACATTCTCTCTGTATATGACAGTGAAAGGAATATTTGAAAGCTCTTCCTTGTCGGCAATTGCCCAGTAGAAAAGCCCTTCTGAACCTATGAATTCCTTATCAGAAACATTGATAACTCTATATGAGCCATCCTTCTTCATATAGAAGAACTTATCATATGGACTAACCTTTAGAAGGACTTCACCAGTTCTCATATTGGTTCCAATGTAACCACTCTCCTGATCATATTTCAGCTCAAGATTTCTTACAGCAACACTCTTGATATCGAGAGCCTGATAGCTGCTAATCTCTGTCTTTCTTGTCCTATCATGAGTCTTTATGGCCATCTCCTTGACTTCCTCAAGGTACTTGAGGCCGAACTCTGTGATGTGAGCAATGTTGTAATCACACTGAGCGATTCCTTCATTAAGTTCTGCAATCTCACCAAGGTTCTTGTTGATATCAAAAAGGGAGATTCTCCTGATAGGTATCTTCAAAAGACGATCGATATCTTCATCGTTGATAGGCCTTATCAACCTGTCTTCAAATGGTTTGAAACCTGTAAGAACCGCCTTCTTTACCGCCTCTTCAGTGGTTTTGTTCTCGATCTTCTTATAGATTCTCTCCTCGACAAAGATTCTCTCGAGTGTTCTTGCATGAAGCTTCTCTCTAAGATGATCCTTCTCGATCTCCTGCTCTCTCTCAAGGACCTTCAGAAGATGTTCGGAGTGGAAGCGAACCATATCGGTAATACCGACGATTTTTGGAAGTTCTCCATCGATTACAATCGGATTTACACTTATCTTGGTCTCACACTTGGTGTAAGCATAGAGGGCATCCACGATGTCATTTGCATATGTATTTCTCTGAAGAGATATTTCAATGTTTACCTGCTCTGCTGTGTAATCATCTACCCTTGAGATGTGGAGCTTTCCAAGGTCGTTAGCATCCTTGATCGAGTCGATCATCTGCTCTGTTGTTACACCGAATGGAAGTTCTGTGATAACGACCTTCTTAGGATCTGATGTATCGAGTCTAGCTCTGACTGTTACATAGCCCTTACCATCATCATAATTTGAGACATCCATGATGCCACCACTTGGGAAGTCTGGATAGAGCTCAATATCTTCTCCACGGAGCACTGCTGCCTCTGCATCGAGGACCTCAATGATATTGTGAGGCAGGATATCAGTTCTCATACCAACGGCTATACCGCTGGTTCCCTGGATAACGACAACAGGAATCTTTGCCTGGAAGACTACAGGCTCCTTGTTTCTGCCATCGTATGAATCAACATATTCTGTTATCTCGGGGGAGTAGAGAACCTTCTTTGCGATAGGCAAAAGACGACACTCGATGTATCTTCCTGCTGCTGCAGGGTCTCCAGTGAGCGCGTTACCAAAGTTTCCCTGACCTTCGATGAAGAGATCACAATTTGCCAAATTTACAAGAGCATCGTTGATAGAAGAATCACCATGAGGGTGATACTTCATTACTGCACCAACAACACCTGCTACCTTGTGGAATCGACCATCATCCATTTCGATGAGAGTGTGGATAATTCTTCTCTGTACTGGCTTGAATCCATCAGTGATATCAGGAATTGCTCTGTCCCTGATTACATATGAGGCATATTCAATAAAGTTCTTGTCAAAAAGCTTGCTTGCGTATGCCATCAGACAATATCCTCCATTACCAGATTCTGCATTATGTACTCTCTTCTTTCAGGAGTGTTGTTTCCCATGTAGAATTCCATCTTCTTTCTGACTTCTGACATGCTGGCTATTGTTACAGGAGAAAGGCGAATATCATCACCGATGAACTGACCAAACTCACTTGGACTGATTTCACCAAGACCTTTGAATCTGGTTACCTCTGCACCTCTTATCTGCTTTATTGCAGCATCCCTCTCCTTTTCACTGTAACAGTAGGTAATTACCTGCTTGTTACGTACTCGGAAAAGAGGAGTTTCCAGAATGAAGAGACGGCCGGATGTAATAAGCTCTTCAAAGAATGTCAAAAAGTAAGTCATGAGAAGATTTCTTATATGATAGCCATCTACATCGGCATCAGTTGCGATGATGACCTTGCTGTAGCGAAGGTTATCAAAGTCGCCATTCTCAAGGCCTGTTGCAACCATGATGTTATAGAGCTCCTGGTTTTCATAGATTGCCTTTCTGCTCTTTCCATACACGTTGAAAGGTTTACCTCTCAAAGAGAAGACTGCCTGTGTCTGTGGATTTCTGGCCTTGTTGATTGTACCTGATGCAGAATCGCCCTCAGTGAGGAAGATCATTGAGTTTCTAGCTTCCTCTTCGTGTGCCTTAGGATAGCTGTTCAGATGATAGCGGCAATCCTTAAGCTTGGGGATATTGATAGATACCCTCTTTGCCATCTCACGAGCACCATTTCTTACAGCACTCTCCTCTTTATGGATCTTCTCATTGGTTGCAATCTTATTCTGAAGCTGGCTGGCTATATCAGTATTCTTCATCAAGAAGTCGATAACACCTTCCTTGACTTCACTGACAACCCAGGATCTTATTTCATTGTTTCCAAGCTTGTTTTTGGTCTGTGATTCAAAGATAGGATTCTCTACCTTTACAGAAATGGCAGAACAAATACCATCTCTTATTTCAGGAGAGTTCCAAGATTTCTTGAAATATTCATTTATCCCCTTGAGAACACCTTCCTTGAAGGCTGCAAGGTGAGTTCCACCATCACTGGTATGCTGTCCATTAACGTATGAGAAGTAGCTTTCGCCATAGCTGTTGGTATGTGTAAAAGCAAATTCCACTCTATTGCTCTTGTAGTAGATGATTGGATATAAGCCATCGGTATCTACCTTCTTCTGGAGGAGATCCATGAGGCCTTGCTTACTCTTAATTATCTTTCTGTTGTAGTCAAATGTAATGCCAGTATTCAGGTAAGCGTAATTCCAGAGACGCTCTTCAATAAATTCTTCATTGAAAGAATAATCACCAAAAAGAGTTGGATCGTGGTCTGGAATGAATTCTGTGTAGGTTCCATTTGGCTCGTTGGTTGTGCCTGTCTTTGTCTTGCCCTTCTGAACACCCTTTTCGAAGGTTGCAGAAGCAAACTTTCCATTCTGATAACTTGTTACTGTGAAGTACTCAGAAAGAGCGTTTACAGCCTTGGTACCGACGCCATTGAGACCTACAGAAAACTGGAACGCTTCGCTGTCATATTTTGCACCTGTATTCATTACAGAAACACAGTCTACGAGCTTACCTAGAGGGATGCCTCTACCATAGTCTCTTACTGTCACCTTTCCATCCAAACAGGTAACAATTACACGAGAACCGGCACCCATGATAAATTCGTCAATACTATTATCGATTATTTCTTTTAAAAGGATATAGATACCATCGTCTACATGAGAGCCGTCACCTAAACGGCCGATATACATACCGGGGCGAAGACGAACATGCTCAAGAGGAGCGAGGGTCTTTACGCTTTTTTCATTATAATTGACAGCCATATCTAATGATTATAAATAAAACAAACGGTTATTTCAAACTTGTAAATTAAATAAAGCTAACAAATGGATTGATAATTGAAAAGAATCTTCTATCTATTTATGATTACTGACTATGAGCAAGTATCCTTTTACTGAATTAGAAAAGAAATGGCAGAAATATTGGGATGATAACAAGACCTTCAAGACATTTGAAGATCCATCTTTCCCAAAGGAAAAGAGAGCTTATGTTCTCGATATGTTCCCTTATCCATCCGGCGCTGGTCTCCATGTAGGACACCCAGAGGGATATACAGCAACAGATATCTATTCCAGATACCTCAGAATGAATGGCTACAATGTTCTTCATCCAATGGGCTATGACTCTTTTGGTCTTCCTGCAGAGAACTACGCTATCAAGACTGGTACCCACCCACGAGTAACAACCAGAAAGAACATCGAAAACTTCACTCGTCAGATCAAGAGTCTCGGCATGAGCTATGACTGGGATAGAGAAGTAAGTACCTGTGAAGAGGACTACTACAAGTGGACCCAGATGATCTTCCTCCAGCTCTTCAAGAAGGGCCTTGCATATGAAGCTCACACCCCTATCAACTGGTGTCCTTCCTGTAAGACAGGCCTGGCAAACGAAGAGGTCAAGGAAGGCAAGTGCGAACGCTGTGGTACCCCTGTAGAGAGAAAGAATATTCGCCAGTGGATGCTCAAGATTACAGCATATGCTGAAAGACTTCTTGCAGATCTTGATACACTTGATTGGTCAGATTCTGTCAAGCTCATGCAGAAGAACTGGATCGGAAGATCTGAAGGTGCTTCTGTCCTCTTCAAGCTTGAGAATTTTGAAGACTACCTCGAAGTATATACCACCAGATGTGATACACTCTTCGGCGCAACCTATATGGTAATTGCTCCAGAGCATCCATTTGTTGAAAAGATTACAACTCCAGAGCAGAAGGAAGCAGTTGAAGCTTATGTTAAGGCAGCAGCTCACAAGAGCGATCTTGATAGAACTGACCTTGCAAAAGACAAGACCGGTGTATTCTCTGGCTCCTATGCTATCAACCCAGTAAATGGAAAGAAGATTCCTATCTGGATTGCTGACTACGTACTTATCAGCTACGGAACTGGCGCTATCATGGCAGTTCCTGCTCACGATACCAGAGACTGGGAGTTCGCAAAGAAGTTCGATCTTCCAATCATCGAAGTTCTCAAGAGCGAAGTTGATGTACAGAAGCAAGCTTGGACTGAGGATGGTATCCACGTCAATTCAAGCTTCCTCGACGGTCTCAACAAGGAAGATGCAATTAACAAGATGCTCTCCTGGCTCGAGGAGAAGAAGTGTGGACACAAGGAAGTCAACTACAAGCTCCGCGACTGGGTATTCTCACGCCAGAGATACTGGGGTGAACCAATTCCTTTGGTACACTGTCCAGATTGTGGTATTGTACCAATTCCAGAAGAAGAACTTCCTCTTCGCCTTCCAGAGGTTTCCAAGTATGAGCCATCTGGCACAGGAGAGTCCCCACTTGTAAACGTTACTGATTGGGTAAACTGTAAGTGTCCAAAGTGTGGAAAGCCTGCAAAGAGAGAGACTAACACAATGCCTCAGTGGGCAGGTTCCTGCTGGTACTACCTCAGATATATCGACCCAAATAACGACAAGGCATTTGTTGATCCAGAAAAGGAAAAGTACTGGATGCCTGTCGACCTCTATGTAGGTGGCACAGAACATGCAGTACTCCATCTTCTCTATGCAAGATTCTGGCATAAAGTTCTTTACGATGTAGGTCTCGTATCTACTCCAGAGCCATTCCAGAGACTTGTTAACCAGGGTATGATAACCTCCTTCGCTTATAAGAATTCCGCTAGTATCCTCATCCCAATCGATGATGTCGAGGAAAGAGATGGATCTTACTACCAGATTTCAACAGGAGATAAGGTCGAGCAGGTAATCGCAAAGATGTCCAAGAGCCTCAAGAATGTCATCAACCCAGATGACATCATCCGTGACTATGGTGCAGACACAATGAGAATGTACGAGATGTTCATGGGTCCTCTTGAACTTTCAAAGCCTTGGTCTACAAACGGAACTGTTGGTGTCTACCGTTTCCTCGATAGAATCTGGAGAATTTCAACAGAGAAGAAGGTTGAAGATATCGAGATCCCACTTGAACTTGACAAGCTCCTGCACAGAACTATCAAGAAGGTCAGTGAGGATACCGCTAATCTTGGTTTCAACACTGCTATCTCCCAGATGATGGTCCTTGTAAACGAACTCAACAAGCTTGAAGTAGTTCCAAAGAAGGTTCTTGAGACATTGGCACTTCTCCTTTCTCCATACACTCCACACCTTGCAGAGGAACTCTGGGAGATGCTGGGCCACAAGCCAAGTATTTCCAAGGAAAAGTGGCCTACATACGACATGGCTCTCTGCGTCGATGATACTATCGAAATGGTAATTCAGGTAAATGGAAAGCTCAGAGCAAGAATGGAAATGCCAAAGACTGCAAGCAAGGATGAGATGATCGAATCTGCAAAGAAGAATGAAAAGATTCTTCCATGGATCGAAGGAAAGACAATCGTCAAGGAAATTGCTGTTCCTGGAAAGCTTGTAAATATCGTTGTAAAGTAAGACTTTCCAATGAAGACAAGAATGGCTTGGTTCCCAAAAGGTTCCAAGCCATTATTTTACTTCAACAAAGCAAGGCCGCCCATGCTAGTTTCTCTATAGAGAGAAGGAAGGGCCTGCCCCGTTTCCATCATTACTTCAACTGCAGCATCAAAGGAGACGCGATGCCTTCCATCTGAGAAGAGAGCAAATATTGAATGGTCTAAAGCTCTCATTGCGGCCATAGCGTTTCTTTCGATACAAGGAATCTGAACAAGGCCACGCATTGGATCGCAAGTGAGACCAAGATGATGCTCAAGGCCCATCTCTGCCGCATACTCTATCTGATATATAGAACCACCAAGAAGCTGTGTTGCAGCAGCTCCTGCCATAGCACAGGCTACACCTACCTCTCCCTGGCAGCCTACCTCTGCACCAGAAATAGAACCATTTTCCTTTACAATATTTCCAACAATTCCTGCCGTAAGCAACGCTCTATATATTCTTTTATCAGCCAAGTTGTCCTGCTGCTGAAGGCAGTAAAGGACTGCAGGAAGAACACCACAGGAACCACAGGTTGGTGCAGTAACAATCTTTCCACCCCCTGCATTCTCTTCGCTTACTGCCAGAGCATAGGCAACTGGAAGCTTTGTCTCTCCCAGAGGTCCTTTGAAATCCTGACTCTTGGCATATACCTGAGAAGCTTTTCTTTGAAGTTTCAAACCTCCAGGAAGGACTCCTTCGTTATCTAGCCCATTGAGGATGGAAGTCTTCATTACCTGCCAGACTTCCTGAATATAGTCCATTATTTCTTCGCCCTCGACCTGAAGGACAGCCTCCCAAAGTTGCATACCTTCTTCACTACAGTAGTTGAGAAGCTTTGCCATGCTACCAAAGTGTTCCTTTGGGTAAATATCGATAGGAGTAAGGTCATTCTGGCTCTCTGTTACAATCTTACCACCACCAACAGAGTAATAGGTCTTCTCTGCCAGTTCTTTTGCATCTTTTGTAACCGCTTTAATTGTGAGAGCATTTGGATGAAAGGGTTTAAATGTATCAGGATACCACCTGATATCAATTTTTTTCCCCGCTTTTTCACATACCTCTCTAATGGCCTTGTCGGTAAGGTGTCCCTTTCCTGTTGCCGCAAGAGAGCCGTAAAGCTCTGCAAGATATCCATCACCCTCAGGGTGATGTTCAATAAATCTTTCCATGGCATATCGAGGACCCATGGTGTGTGAAGAGGATGGACCATAGCCTATCCTATATAGCTCTCTCAAACTTTCCATCAAAGCCATTCTACATTCTAAAATCGCTCTCATCAATTCTTTTTCACAATATCGTTCCAAGAGTATCAAAAACCTTGAAAGTACCATCAGGGTTAATCGCTACAGTTCTCATAAATCGTTTTTCTATATTGAGATATCTATGTATACCTGGATATAGATGGATATTTATCTCATCTCCTGGATTAAGATAGAAAGGAGGGTCAAAATCTGTCTCAGGGAGATATTTTCCCTCTGGAAGTCCACTAATAGTGATCTTATAAGCCTTCACTTTGTATGAAGAGGGAGAGAAGGTTCCATTCCTGAGATCTAGAAGCAATGCATCTTCATTAAACGGATACTTTATGGAATTTTTTATCGTGTTATAAGAAAACGCAGCTGCCTGAGAAGGAACAAGCTTAGAAACTTCGATAAGAATATCTGCTATATACCCCTCCTCTTGAGTTAGATAGACCTTGCTATTTGAAGAAGGATCAAAGCCACCTCCAAAAGGATGGTATTGATTTTCAGGTCGGCATACAAAATAGCAGGTTGCGCCCCTCAGGACAGAGACTGTAGTCTCTCTTACTCCCCTATTGAGAGTTTTTCGTTTCACACTCTCTCCATCAAAATATTCAAGGGAATACCACATCAGAACATCACTTTCACTCTCCCAGAAATGCTCGGATGGAAAGCTGATTGTAACCTCGCGATAATTTATTTGCTCACAAGATGTCAGTAACAAAGAAAGAAGCAGTACGAAAACCATCATACTGCTTCTTACCTTTATTTAAGAATAATGTATTAAAAATCAGTGATTTCTCTTGTAGACACCAAGGACTCTCAAATTAGCTGTTTCCTTTCCAAGGATTCGGAAGGTCTCATGAGCATAATCTTCATCCTCGAACCAGATTTCAGCAAAGAAGGAGTACTCCCAAGGTCTTCCCTGAATAGGTCTGGATTCCAACTTGGACATATTGTGTCCTCTATCTGCGATAATCTTAAGGGCATTGAAGAGTGCACCTGGTTCATCCTTCAAGGTAAAGAGCAATGACGCTGTATCGCTTTTCTTACCCCTCTTGAAGAACTTCTCATTCTCCTCTCGGGTTATGATGTAGAACCTAGTGTAGTTCCTAGGATTGGTCTCGATACCTTCCTTGAGGATTTCCATATCATTGAAAGCTGCAGCAGGAGAACCTGCAATTGCAGCAGAATCCAACTCCTTTTCCTTCTTGATATAGGAAACACTTCCAGCAGTATCGAAGAAAGGAATTGGGGTGGCATAAGATAGATGCTTCTCCAAGAACTCCTTGCACTGAGCAAGGCCCTGTGGATGGGAATAAACCCTCTTGATATCCTCAATCTTGGTACCAGGGTTGACTATGAGATTATGAATTACCCTTACCTGTTCCTCACCTACGACTGTGATTCCTGGGTGGGATTCAAGGAGATCAAGGTTATCATAGATTGTTCCTCCGAGAGTGTTCTCAACTGGAAGAACTGCATAGTCAACGTTTCCGGTCTTTACTGCGTCAAAGCAAGATTTGAATGTTGGTAGAGGCAGGACCTTAACGTCGTCGCCAAAAGCTCTTCTAGTTGCAAGTTCACTGAATGCACCTCTTTCTCCCTGGAAGGCAACAATTCTTTCTTTTCCGGAAAGGGAAGAGGAACTTGCACTATCATCCTTGATTCCTTCAGGGATGATTCTAGGCCTTGCTTCGAGGGACTTGCCAATGACAGGACAGAGGGCCTGAATGTCTCTGACAAGCTTTTCGAACTGCTGAGGATATAGAGATTGAGGGCCATCAGAAAGAGCTTTATCTGGATGGTTGTGTACCTCAACAGTAATACCATGGGCACCAGAAGCAACAATTGCTAGTGCCATTGGAGAAACTAGATCTCTAACACCTGTTGCATGAGAAGGGTCCCCAATGACAGGGAGGTGTGTAAGTTTTTTCAAAACAGGAATTGCAGAGCAGTCGAGAGTGTTTCTAGTTGCCTTTTCGTAGGTTCTTATACCTCTCTCGCAAAGGACTACCTGGTCAGTACCGTTTGCCATAAGGTATTCTGCAGCCATAAGCCACTCTTCGATGGTGGCAGAAATACCACGCTTTAACAGAACAGGCATTCCGGTCTTTCCAACTTCCTTGAGAAGCTCGAAGTTCTGCATGTTTCTTGCCCCGATCTGGAACATATCGATGTAGTTGCTCATCATGGCAACATCGCGAGGAGAAACAACTTCAGTACAGACAGGCATGGAATACTTGTCTCCTGCCTCTCTGAGATATCTCAAACCTTCCTCACCAAGCCCCTGGAAGGAATATGGACTGGTACGAGGCTTAAAAGCACCACCACGAAGAATTACAGCACCAGCTTCTCTGACGCTTGCCGCAATTTCCATGATCTGGCTTCTGGACTCGATTGCACAAGGACCAGCCATTATAACAACACGATTTCCACCTATCTTTACCTTGTTCTTGCCAACAGTAACTACAGTGTCTTCCTTCTTAAGCTCTCTTGAGGCAAGTTTATATGGCTTTGAAATTGGAATAACAGAAGCGACACCTGGAAGGACCTCAACTTCTCTGAGATCCATATGGGCCATACCAACTGCACCAAGTACAGTATCCTGCTGGCCCTTAATCTCCTTGATTATAAAACCTCTCTCTTCAAGAACACTCTTTATCTTGTCCTTTTCCTGAGCGGTTGCATTATTTTTAAGAATGACAATCATGGCTATGATTCTATTCGTCAAAACGTTATCATTCAATAATATGAATGATGGAATAGAGACAAGAAACAAACATTTTTTTACAGAAGAATATTTCGATGAAATCTTCCATTCTTTCAAAGAAACCATATGGAAGGAGAGAAAGGCTCTTCCCTCAGTTTCTCTCATTGCTCTTGAATACAAGAACGACCCATTTGCAATTCTTGTCTCTACCCTGATCTCTCTCAGAACAAAGGACGAGGTTACGATAAAGGCAAGTGAAAGGCTTCTTGAAGTGGCACCAGATGTCTATAGCATGAGCAATATGGAGAAAGAGAAGATAGAATCTCTTATCTATCCCTGTGCATTCTTCAAAAGGAAAGCTGTACAACTCAGAGATATTTCCAATGAGTTAATTGTTCGTTTTGATGGGAAAGTCCCCTCATCTCAGGCAGAGCTTTTGAGCCTTAAAGGAGTTGGTATAAAGACTGCAAATCTTGTACTTAACCTGGGATTTGAAATAGATGCTATCTGTGTTGATTGTCACGTACATCAGATCTCGAATCGCCTTGGGTGGATCAGAACAAAGACAGCAGAAGAGAGCGTAGTAGAGCTAGAAAAGCTAATGCCAAGAAAATACTGGATCCCTCTCAATGAGTTGCTCGTTGCCTATGGGCAAAGTATCTGTACTCCAATATCACCTTTCTGTTCAAAGTGCCCAAAGAATGAGGAATGTCCTAAAATCGGTGTTGAAAAGAGTCGTTGAAGCTATTAATCTCCAATTATGTCACGCTTATTGGTATTTTTAGGAAACCCGGGAAAAGAGTATGAGAAGACCAGACACAATGCTGGTTTTATTATGGCAGATGCACTATACCCATCTCTTTCATACCAAGTAAAATTTCATAGCGCATATGCAAAGGTCGGTTCTGATATCATCCTCAAACCAATGACCTTTATGAATCTTTCAGGTACTGCAGTAAGCGAGGCAGCAACTTTCTTCAAAATCAAAGCAGAAAATATTCTGATAATACATGATGACCTGGAGCTTCCTCTTGGAGTAATAAGATTACAAGTCGGTGGAGGACTACAGGGGCACAATGGACTTAGGTCGATCAAAGAGCGTATCGGTTCAGATAGCTTTTTACGCCTGAGAATAGGAATCGGAAGACCTGTGCATGGAGATGTTAGGAATTATGTCACTTCAAATTTTTCCAAGGATGAAAGGTTCCTCCTTGATCAGGTGATTTCTAAAGCCTCAAATTTACTGGATTCCAATATCCGACCACCACAAGAAGTAAAGCTCAAATAATTGAACATTACATACAATTTTTCTGCTATTCTTAGAATGAGTCTTTATCGGAGGATTTTACATGAAAGCAAGAGATTTCAGAATGGCCAGGACAACTCGTCAGGAGCTGGGCTTAAAACAGCCTCTTTTTGTCACCTCAGCAAAGCTGAGAACACTCTATGACGATGCAAACAGGACTACATTCGCCTTTAATGAAAACCAGAAGAAGAAAAACAATTCACTATTTCTCTCTCCTGCAAGAGTTTACGCATCAGGTATTCTCCACGAGTTATATCAATTCATACTGGATACTTACATCACCAGAAGCAACCCTGGTCTTATAAAGGAGTCTCTTTCCAAGATTGAAATGGACAATGGTCTTGACAGTGTTGTTGTATTCTACACTGAAAACTTCCCTTCCCCTCTTCTTGAGAGCGAAAAGCCAAGCAAAGAAGAGATTAAAGAGGAGGCAACAAGAGGCTTCTTCGTTAGAGAAATAATGGTCTCAAACCCAGCACTCCTCCAGGCATCTGAACCTCTTATCAGACCAACTGATATTGTCTATCCAAAGAGAATGGAAGAGGTAAGAAATATCATTGGTAGCGCAAGACTTGGAATCGAAGAGCTTTCAGGTGGCAGTGATGAGGACCTTTTCTCATTCATGAACCGACCTGCCAGAATGTATCCAGACAGCCTTGAAGAACAGATCAAGTTCATAGCAAAGAATTGGGCACATATTATTGGTGATGATTTCTTGAAACTTCTTGAATCTACATTGGACTTCATTGCGACAGAAGAGAAAGACAGAGGAGGCAACGGTGGTGGCGGTGGTGCTCCTACCAATGTCATGGACTACTCTGGTCTTGCCAATGAATACGAAGCTTTCAGTACCGATACTGACTGGATGCCAAAGGTTGTCATGATGGCAAAGTGTACTCTAGTCTGGCTCGATCAGCTATCAAAGTGGTACAAGAGAGAGATCAGGACCCTGGACCAGATTCCAGATCATGAACTCGATATGCTCGCAGAAAGAGGCTTCACAGCCCTTTGGCTCATCGGTCTCTGGCAAAGATCTGATGCTTCTAGAGATATCAAGGTTATGTGTGGCAATCCTGATGCCGAAGCATCTGCATACTCACTGAAAGACTATGAAATCAGCGAAGCAATCGGTGGCTGGAAGGCTCTTGAGAACTTAAGAGAAAGATGTGCAAAGAGAGGAATCAGATTGGCTTCTGATATGGTTCCAAACCACACCGGTCTGGACAGCAACTGGATGTATGATCACCCAGAATACTTCATAAGCCAGGATTATCCTCCATTCCCAAACTATACATATAATGGACCAGACTTCTCAAAGAATCCTGATATCGAAATCAAGATTGAAGATCACTACTACTCAAAAACCGATGCAGCTGTCACCTTCTTGAGACGAAACAAGAAAACAGGTGAAGTCAAATACGTCTTCCATGGAAATGACGGAACCAGTATGCCTTGGAATGATACTGCTCAGATCGACTACCTCAATCCTGTAGCCAGAGAAGCAGTCATCGAAAAGATTCTCGATGTTGCCAGAGCCTTCCCTATCATCCGATTCGATGCCGCAATGACATTGGCAAAGCGCCATATCCAGAGACTCTGGTATCCACAACCTGGAACCGGTGGAGATATCCCTGGAAGATTCGTTCATGCAATTAGCCAGCAGGAATTTGATGAAAGAATTCCTCAGGAGTTCTGGAGAGAGGTCGTTGATCGCGTTGCCAAGGAAGTTCCAGATACCTTGTTGCTCGCAGAGGCATTCTGGATGCTTGAAGGTTACTTTGTAAGAACTCTCGGTATGCACCGTGTTTACAACAGTGCCTTCATGAACATGCTCAAGAGGCAGGAAAACGAGAAGTACCGTCTCTCCATCAAGAATACTATTCTCTTCGACCCAGAAATATTGAAGAGATATGTAAACTTCATGAACAACCCTGATGAGGATACTGCAATTGCCCAGTTCGGTGATGGAAACCGTTACTTCAGCATCTGTACAATCCTTTCTACCCTTCCAGGTCTTCCAATGTTCGGACATGGACAGCTCGAAGGCTTCACAGAAAAGTATGGCATGGAGTACAAGAGAGCCTACTACAACGAATATCCTAATGATCATCTAATTGGAGAGCACTATAGAAGGATCTTCCCTCTGCTCAGAAAGAGATATCTTTTCTCTGGTGTTGACCTGTTCAACCTTTACGATGCTTATCATGATGGCCATGTAGAGGAGTCCATCTACGCTTATGCTAATGGCTGTGGCGCTGAAAGGACCTTGGTAATCGTAAACAACCAGTATGAAAGAGTTTCTGCCAATATCAAGACTTCCTGCCCTAAGCTCATAAAAGCAGAGGGTGGAAACTATACAGCAGCAACGACTCTTGCTGAAAACCTAGGACTTCATCAGGGAAGTGATAGATTTGTAATCTATGATGACTTCCTTTCTGGTCTCACTTACCTCATTCCTTCTTCTAAGATCATCAACGATGGTTTTAGCTTTACAATCGATGGCTATGAGGCAAAGGTTCTCTGGAATATAAGAGAAGTTGTAGATACAGATGGTGCTTACAAGAAGCTTTCTGACTTCCTGAACGGTAGAGGAGTAAAGAACATTGCAATTGCTGTAGCTCTTCTCCGACTTGAACCAGTCTACAAGGCTCTTGATTACTTCAGATCTCCAGCATTCTTCGACTCTTTGAGAAAGATTCTCTCTGCAAAGGCAGATGTTCCAGAACAGAGAAGATTCCTACTTTCAGTTGCTGAAGTCTACACAAAACTCAATGGTATTAGTGATGATTTTGATGAGGCAACCCTTTCTGCACTTCCTCAGAAGCCAATTGAAGTAAATCCAAAGGCATTGGTAAATCTAACCAAGAGAATGGCAAAGATGATGAGTGGCAAGAAGGAGCAGTTGATTCTCTCAATAATGAAAGAGTTTGAACTCATCGTTGCAGCATCCATGCTTATCAAGCCATTCATAAAGGAAGAGTCAAAAGATCCAAGAGAAGCACTCGTTGCTGTGGATAAGCTACTTCTTACTCACTTCTTCGAAGGGTGGAGAAAAGAAAAGGGGCTTAACGATAATGATCTTCACAGGACTCTCCACTTTGCAGCACTATTCAGCACAGTTGGATACATGATGGAAGAGGTGAAGGACAAAGAACCTATCGAAATCATGGCTCACTTGCTCGAAAGCAAGGAAATCAGAGAAGAGGTCAAGTGCAATGAGTACAGAGGTATCATCTGGTATGGTCAGGAGCTTATGCAGGAGCTGATAATCATATCAGCACTCTCATTCGACACCTTCTGTCCAGACAAGACCTTCAAGAGTGAAGAGTACATCGGAGATCTTCTCAAACGAGAGGCTCTAGCACTCTACAAGCTTGATGACTTCTTAGCTTAAAAAGAGTTAAAACCCCTTCGAATTGACCTCGGAGGGGTTTGATAGTACGATGCCATTATGAAAAGCTGGATCACATACATTGCAGCCATTTCTTTGGGTGTATTGACTGCTATTTTTTTTAAAGATAACACAGTAGCAGCATCAATCCTTATGGGTGTTTCCAGCTATTCAATGAAGTTTGGCGCATTCCTATTTCTTCCTTTAATTTTATTTTCTCTACCACCTGCAGTGGCATCACTCAGGAAAAGCAAAAGTTTAAATAGAGTCGTCTTTTCATCAATACTTTTCTCTATTGTTACTGCTCTTATTCTTCCTCTCGTATCTGCATTTGCTATCAGATATACAGGACTACAATTTCCTGCAAGCTCAACAGCAGGAGCAGAAGGCTATTTCACCGCAATACTCCCAGCGACCTTTAATGAAGCAGGAGATTCATTATTTTCTGGAAACATCTTCTATTCACTTTCAAAGATTTCTGATTTCTTGCTTCCTGCAATTCTTTTTTCCTTGATTTTCGGCTTTGCACTAAAACCAAATGACGATAGCATCAAACCCGCGTACAACGTAATGAACTCCTTTTCTACTGTAATGTACCGAATTGCAGGAGTTTATACCTTCTTATCCTTTCTCTTGATCTATCCTGTCTCAGCTCTCTTCTTTTTACAGTTGATTAACGAAAAGACTCTGCTACTCTACCCTGCCTTACCAATCTTCTATGTTGCAGTTACTGCTATCATTACCCTGATCATTCTGCCAATACTTGTCTCTATCCTATCTCTTTTTCGCATCAATCCTTGGCTTGCAATAATAAAGAGCATCGCTCCTCTCTGTTCTGCGTTCTTCACTGGAAGCTATGTTTTTTCAGCACCAATGGTCGAGTCTATACTCACTAGAAAACTAAAAACAGATAGAAAGATTGCCTCAACGGCAGTTCCAATTTTCAGCATTATAGGTAGGGCTGGTTCTGCAACTATTGCTGCGATGACAACTATGAGTGTCATTGCCTTTGCAACAGGGGCGATGCCTACAGTTTATGAAACGATTCTTTTCTCTTTGCTTTGCTCAGCTGCAAGTTTTGCATCATCAATAGCGGGAGGAGGCTTCGAAGCTATATTAATAATCGGTATATTATTCCAGATTGCCGATATCAACCTATTTGGTGCAGAGATGACTGTTGTTGGTGTTATGCCTATGATATCTGCACTTTCTGCTCTGATAGATGTAGAAATTGGCCTGCTTGGCGCTTTATTATGTGATAAAAGAAAAAAGGTATATACTATACCTAAGGAAAATATTTGATGAACAAAGGACTCTTTACCAATCTAATTTCTATCCTCCAGGTTCTATCCTCCCTTCTTATGTCCTGGCT
The DNA here is from genome assembly GCA_024698005.1 of Sphaerochaetaceae bacterium. Taxonomy (GTDB): domain Bacteria; phylum Spirochaetota; class Spirochaetia; order Sphaerochaetales; family Sphaerochaetaceae; genus Bullifex. Next base: position 58,211 of record JAILRW010000042.1, read on the forward strand.
CTTGGGCTATACTCTTATGTCCAGTATAGATAACGATCTTTCAAACCATCTAGAGATATTGACCGGATTCTTTCCTCTGTTCCTTTTATTGATCCTTACTGTTTTCCCAATCTTCATCTTGCGTCTTAAACATAGAGTTGCGGCAGCAGAAGGCCCTCTCCTTCCTCTCTATCTCTTCTTTATTACAATGAGTTCCGCTTCCTTTTTACCAAGAATTGAAGACTATATTGGAATAACAATTTTCTCTTTCGTTTTTGTTCAGAGACTTTCTTTCTTTTTCCTGCTATCAACAGAGATTGTCCTGTTCTTTGCTTCGCTAGTTAATTATGACAACGGAAAAAATCTCAAGCATAGCAACATGTACACAACTCTTGGTCTCTTGACTACTTTCGTCTTGTCCGCAACGATACCGCTAAATAGCAATTATAATGTTGCAAATAGCCACAGCACAGGACTATTGTTCATTGCAATTGCTATCATGCTTCTTGCCCTCCTCACCTATTTTGCAAACTTCTTGAAGGATAAGGAGAGCTATGCTTTAAAACGATTTATAACCTTTGTATTCTTAAGTATCGGTCATATTGTAATCTTGACCGGCATATTCCCATTCTCTATTTTTGGGTTAATCCTCTATACTGTCGGCATTTTGATGCTCTGCTTTGTCAGCCCTAATGGATATTAATTCCTAATAGGCTTAAACGCATTATGCATTTCTTCGAGGAAGTTCTGTTTATATCTTGAAGAAAGGCTATCCTCATTATGATATATGTACAGAACATCGCTTGGGATGTACTTCTGCATAGATATCAGACGAACTGTAGGATTCAAGGTTGAGGAATAGTTTCTAAGGAACATATCCGAATAAAGAGTTAGGGCCATCTCCTTTTGAGATAGAGCAAACGCTGTCTGTGCATTATCAGTTTCGAGAATAATATTTGGAGTAAGTTTTCTAGAGCGGACAATATTGTCAAAAAGATCCCTACTTCTGTTTCCCGGAGTGAGCAGGATAAAAGGACAATCGATTACATCCTCGATCTTGAAATCAAGGAGCATCTCCTTTGTTTTCTTTTTCCCATAGCGAACTTCCAGAATATGCTCTGGCACTACCAAAAAGAAGTTCTCTTTAAAGAGTGGCTCCTTGACAACTCCTTCAAAGGAAACATCATCAGCTGTGATCCAGAAATCTATCTCTCCCTTTAAAAGCCTGTCTTTCAGAACAAGTGCTCTCTCTTCATATATATTAATATGTACAAGCGGATGCTTTTCTGCGTATTCAGGTAGTACGTGGGGAAGAATGAACTGTCCTCTTGTGAATGACAGTCCGATTCTCAATTCGCCTCTTTCTTCTTTTCTGATTGCATTGAGCTTGTCATTCAAAGTTGCATTTACTTCATCAAAACCTAAAACAGCATCATAAAGACATCTTCCTGCGTCAGTCAGAGAAAGTCGAGGAGTTCTATTGAAAAGAGTAACACCCAACTCCTCTTCTAGATTCTTGATATGAGAGCTAAGTGCCTGCTGAGAAATATACAGTTTATTTGCAGCATGAGTGATGTTGAGTTCAGAGGCAACAGTCTTGAAATAGCGCAAAACAAGGAAGTTCATAGTGAAATTCAACCACAACTAAAAGATTGTGGCAAGTACTCAAAACTATTTGGAAAATTCTGTTTTTATATTTTTTTTCATTTTGCTAGCATGGTTCATGTAATCAAGGAGGATTTCCTTATGAAGAAAGTTTTAATGATTTTAATGGTTTTCGCTCTCGCAGTATCTTTTGTTGCAGCAAACGGTTCCAAGGAGGCTGCAGCAGACACCTCCAGAAGCGTAGCTAATGTAGATACCAATACTGTAGCTGTTGGTGCTGTCGTAATTGTACGTGATGATGTTCCTACTGATGAAGTTTATGCAATCGTAAAGTCCATCTTCGACAACAAGGCTGATATCGCTGGCCAGCATGCTAAGGGTAACGAACTTGACCTCGCATTTGCTTCCTCAGTAACTGCTGTTCCTTATCACCCAGGTGCTGCAAAGTACTTCGCTGAGAAGGGCATCAATGTTGCTTCTGTAAAGTCTGGTGCTGGTAACGGTAAGGCTTCCTCCCTGAACTTCGGTACAGGTGGTGATACAGGTACTTATTACGGTTTCGGTTCTGTTCTCGCAGGTTATGTTACAAAGAACACACCTTACTCAGTAACAGCTGTTACTTCTGGTGGTTCCAAGGCTAACATCGAAGACCTCACAGCTAATGACGTACAGCTTGGCTTCGTACAGTCCGACGTAATGAGCTATGCATACAATGGTGAGAGACTCTTCACTTCTCCAATCAAGGGCTTCAGCGTTGTCGCAGCTCTCTACATGGAGCAGGTACAGATCGTAACTACCAAGAGTGACATCGTAAGTGGTGCAGACCTCAAGGGCAGATCAGTATCCATCGGTGCTATCGGTTCTGGTGTATACTTCAACGCAATCGACGTTCTCGACGCTTATGGCCTCACAGAGAAGGATGTAAAGGCTGTATACCAGAGCTTCGGCGATTCTGCTGATAGCCTCAAGGATGGCAAGATCGACGCTGCATTCATCGTAGCTGGTGCTCCTACCACTGCTATCACAGACCTTGCTACTGCTAAGACTGTTTACCTCGTAAACATCGATGACGCTCACGCAGATAAGCTCATTCAGGCATCCCCATTCTACAGCAAGTACACAATTCCTGCTGGAACATACGGAAGCAAGTAATGGCTGATAATATCAAGAAAAACTCTGCCGATAATTCGGCAGAGAAAATCCTGAGAAAATTCGATAAGGAGTCCGCTACCAGAATTTGGAGCGGACTTCCTAAAATTGTGGTAAATGCAATAACTGCTTTCTTTTCCTGTTACTGTATCTGGTCCACCCTATTCTCTACAGCAGATATCCCAGTTCGCCTCACAGCATTCCTGGGCTTCTCTGTAATTATGGGTTTCTTGACCTATCCAGCATCTAAGAAGCACGTAAAAGAGAACTACATTCCTTGGTATGACATCATCATCATGATTGTTGGTTCTTTCTGTTTCTTCTATTATTGCTTTAACTACAATCATCTGGTAATGACAATTACATCTGCAAGTAAGATCAATCCATTTAGTGAATCTGCAATCCCTAATGCGATTTTCTACCTTGTAATTGGCATTATTGCAATCCTTGTAATGGCAGAACTCTGCAGAAGATGTGTAGGCCTTCCAATTCTTTGTGTTGTTGGCTTGTTGCTTATTTACACATTCATGAGCGGACAGAACCTTCCTCGTGTTATCTACACAATGTACTACGGAACAAGCGGTCTCATGTCCACTCCTCTTCAGGTATGTGCCAAGTTCATTGCGATTTTCATTATATTCGGTGCCTTCCTTGAGAGAACAGGCGTTGCAAACTTCTTTATTGCACTTGCAAACTCTCTCGTTGGTTGGGCTTCCGGTGGTCCTGCAAAGGTAGCAGTTATCTCATCTGCTCTGTGCGGTATGGTTTCCGGCTCAAGTGTCGGTAACACTGTAACCACAGGTTCCGTCACCATTCCGATGATGAAGGAAACTGGGTACAAGGGTGAGTTCGCAGGAGCAGTAGAAGCTGCCGCTTCAACAGGTGGACAGATCATGCCTCCTATCATGGGTGCAGCAGCTTTCCTTATGGCTGACTTTATCGGTGTTCCATATTCAGATGTTATTTCAAGAGCTATTCTGCCAGCAGTATTGTATTTCTTTGGTATATTTATCTGCGTACATCTGGAAGCGAAGAGACTTAATTTAAAGGGCATTCCT
>JAILRW010000060.1 GCA_024698005.1 Sphaerochaetaceae bacterium
AGCGGGATTCTTGATAGGACAGGTCTTGGATATCTATCCAAGCTGGTTGCCAGGATCTCTCTTTCTTGTCTCTTGTTTGTCAACACTATGAAGGCAACAAAAGAAAATGATATCTCCGGATACCTCTCTGTAATATTTGTAACACTGCTATACTTCATAATCCTCTACTTTTTAGGGCTGTTCATAGCCAAGATATGTCATCTAGAAGGAGAGAAGAGGAATCTTTTCAGAGCTGGTACCATGTTCTCCAACACAGGCTTCATGGGAGTGCCTATTGCTGAGGCAGTATTCGGTTCTGTCGGAGTTCTCATGGCAGCACTCTTTACTGTCGTTGGAGATATAATCCTCTGGACCTGGGGCGTCAATCTAACAGTGCCACCAGAGAAGCTTGAAAAGCGCTCTAAAAAAAGCATAGTAAAAAAGATATTCAGTCCTTGCCTTGTTGCTGTGCTCCTTGGCTTTTTTATGGGGCTGATTGGATTATCACTACCAGAAAAGCTTCACACTGCAATCAAGGGGATTGGTAGCACAGCAAGTCCTCTGGCCATGCTCTATATCGGTGGAATCATGTGCTACGTGGATCTGAAGAAAGGACTCTTCAAAAAGGAGTTCATCATTCTCATAGTTCTCAAGATGTGCATCCTTCCAATCCTGCTTGCAAGAGTCCTTTCATTCATTCCAGTTATCCCACGCGAGGTGGGCGTCTACATCGCTTTGATGGCAGCTCTTCCTATGATGGTTACAGTATCACTTGTTGCAGAGAGCAATGGTGCAGATTCAACCTACACAGCAGCACTTGCAATTGTGACGACAGCAGTCTGTATAGTCACACTGCCATTAGTCTGTCTCTTCATGTAGAGAATAGCGAGGCAAAAGAGGAGATGAACTTTTCATCATCCTCTTTTGTATATTCCCCCTGAAGACGTACAAGGGAAGAGGAGGCAAACAGTTCTCCCAGAAGAAAAGAGTCTAGATTCCTGAATCTGTTTCTGCTTATGAGGTTTTCCATAACAGCATCGCTCTGTGCCCTTATCATAAGCCTCAGTGAATTGTATATATCGTAGGCCCTCTCATCTATTTCTTTCCTCTGTTCGATCAGAGACAGTCCACTTGATAGCTCAGGAGATAGGAATATTCCTCTCCAGTGTTCATATGTTCTGAAAAGGATTTCCTCAGCATCCTTGGAAAAATCGACTCTGAAGCCCATGTGGGCAAGCTTTTGAGAAAAGTGGACATATAGAGCATCGATCAAGTTTTCCTTGCTCTCGAAGTGGTAATAGAGCGAAGCTTTCTTGACATTAAGCCTCTGTGCAAGTGCAGAGATAGTAAGCATGTCATACCCCTCATCCCTTATGATTGCACCAGCTTCTTCAAGTATTTCATCTTTGGTCATATAGCAATTGTAATCTAACGAGCGTTAGGTAGACAAGAGAGAAAATATTCAACAGTTAGACAATTTTTCAAAAAGGGCATTGAAAACATTTTTTCATAAGTTTATGGTCAGTGAAGAAAATAAATAAATGAGGATAAATGCATGTACGCACTCGTAGAAATTCTCGGCAGGCAGTATAAGGCTGAAGTTGGCGCTCAGCTGCAGGTCGATAGACTCTCCCAGGAAGCAGGTTCTGCTCTGGAAATCGAAAAGGTTCTCGCAGTAGTCGACGGTGACAATGCTAAGTTTGGTACCCCATATGTTCAGGGCGCTAAGGTTACAGCTACAGTCGGTGAAGAAGTCAAGGGCGAGAAGGTCAAGGTATACAAGTTCCACAGAAGAAAGGGTTACAGAAGAACTCAGGGACACAGACAGAAGTATACTCTCATCACAATCAACAAGATTGAAGGTTAAGGAGGAAGCGAAATGGCACATAAGAAAGGCGGCGGTTCTTCCCGCAACGGACGCGACTCAAACGCACAGAGACTTGGTGTAAAGAGATTTGGTGGTCAGCTTGTCAAGGCTGGTGAAATCATTGTTCGCCAGAGAGGTACAAAGATCCACGCAGGCGAAAATGTTGGCTGTGGCGTAGACTACACTCTTTTTGCAAAGGTTGCAGGTACTGTTTCCTTCACTGAAAGAAACAACCGCAAGTATGCTAATATCATTGAGGGTTAATTAACTCTATATGTTCGGCTTTTCAGACGAAACATACATTGACATTGCCTCCGGAAACGGAGGCAATGGTTGTGTTTCATTCCACAGAGAAAAATTTGTTCCAAAGGGTGGCCCTGATGGTGGAGATGGTGGTCGCGGTGGCGATGTTGTCTTCGTTGTAAAGGAAAACCTCAGAACTCTTGGGCACTTGAAGATGGTCCGCTCCTATAAAGCAGAAAATGGCAGGAATGGACAGGGAGACAGATGTTTTGGACGTGATGGTGCAGACATCGAAATTCCAGTACCTCCTGGGACGATCCTCAAGGACCCTGATACAGGTGAGAT
>JAILRW010000127.1 GCA_024698005.1 Sphaerochaetaceae bacterium
AGTTCATTCATATCATTCTGTGTGGACAGGGCGAGGTTCTTAAGTGCTTCAATATTGATGGATTCAATACTCTTAGTGACTGTAACAATAATCAAGGAAAGCAAAATAAGAATTCCCACAATTACAAGCAAGAACGATAGCAGGACAGAGATTGAGCGAATCAGATGATTTGGCCTTTCTGCTTTTTTTGATCCAATCAATATAGATTCAATACGCTCAACAAGAGGAGCTAAAAGGTAACAGAAGATACCTCCAATTATTATGGGCTGAATCACAGCAAGAACAAGAGACCATATCTTGATCCAGAAGTCACCAGTCATATAAAGCAAAGTCAGGATGATACTAGTCAAAATTACTGTAACTGAGGCAGCTACACAGATTCTCTTTGTCTTTAGGTCAAAATAGTCTTTTATTTTCATCAAATAGGCCTTCTTGCTTTTTTTATTTTAAGAGGAAACAAAAACTAAGAAAAGACTATAAGCATAGCCACTATATATAAATGTGCATAAGTTTTACCTAGCATGTAAATTCAACTACTCTTGATTTTACTATCTAACAATAAAAGTAGGGAAATCCAACAGTCTATTAATATAACTTTTTGTATTATAAGTATTTATATAGAAATTCTATTGTCAGACTTGAATACCGACTATAATAATTACTATTATTCCGCTGTTACAAAAAGCCACCACAGGAGGTGCTTTAATGGATATTGCCTGTCTTCTCATGCTCCAGGAGTTCAGAAACGGTATCGGTGGAATATTTGCAGACTTCTTTGCCAAGATGACATTCTTAGGAGAGAGAAGTACCATATATGTCATCCTTGCAGTGCTTTACTGGTGTGTAAACAAGGAGCTTGGTACCTATCTGCTGATGGGCTGGAACAGCAACCGACTTCTCAACAGTTTTGCAAAGGTAACCGCCTGTGTCTACAGACCCTGGATCAGGGATGCACGCATCGTTCCATATGGCAATATGATCAATACAGCAACAGGATACTCCTTCCCAAGTGGGCACACCATGAATGGTGGCTCTCTCTTCTTGGGTCTAGCTGTAAGACGTGAGTTCTCTAAACTTCTTAGGATTTCAGCCTTCTGCTTTGCTCTGCTCATAGGTCTCAGCAGGAACTATTTAGGTGTTCATACCCCGCAGGATGTAATTGTAGGTCTTGCACTCAGTGCCCTTGTCATGTATCTCACCCAGAAGCTACTTGAATGGGTAGAAAAGAATCCAGAAAGCGATATCAAGGTCGCCATGATTGGCATAGCAGTAGCAATAATCATAGCCATCTACGCAGCTTTGAAGCCCTATCCTATCGGCTATGATTCTCAGGGGAAGATACTTGTAGAAGGAATCAAGATGGCGAAGGATACATTCAAGGCAGTCGGCTACTTAACGTCCTTCCTGGTCGGCTGGTTGCTAGAAAGACGCTATGTACGATTTACTACCGACATTCCTTTTAAAGAGAGGCTCGAGCGCCTTGTCGTTGGCCTTCTCGGCCTTTATTTCGTCAGTCTGATAATCTCACCTGTTTTCAAGAGCAATCTTCCAGGTATTGCAGGAACAGTCATCTATAACTTTATAGAAATGTTCTATGTCACATTCCTATTTCCTTTTATCATGGTGCACTTCAGAAAGAGTTGAGCCGAGAAACCTCTCCAAGATAAATATGCTATTTCAGGACACCCTTGATAGCAGGAATAAAGACTGATTTCCTCGATGCATACGGCTTTCTAATATACGATGTGCCATCATAGATAACAGAATCGCCAAAAGCAGCCTCCAGAACACTTCTTGCCTCATCGTTGGAAGGAACAAAATAGGAAACTGAAATATCATCATGCAAGATTTGGATTATCGAGAAAGACAGATCCATTCCCCTAGAGACCTGTGCTTTTATCATAGTCTCCTTCATCCTCTTTGCCACATCTCTTGCAATCTCCTCATCATATGCGTTCATGCAGCCTACAGACACCTTCTTTCCTCCAATCTCATACTCCTTGTAGTCACTGAAGAATATCTCCTCATCGGTCATTCCATCATAAGAGATTAAGGCCTTGTACATTTTCTGATAGAATGTATCTGTATCTGAGACTCCAGCTATCTCGCTTAGGGCCTTTGCAGCTTGCCTATCTGCATTGGTAGTTGTACCTGACTGTAGATTCTTTGTATCAGATAGAATTGCTCCCAGCATTAGAGTTGCAACTTGTCTATCAATGTTTACACCATAGTTCATATATCTTATCCAGACGATAGTTGCTGTAGAGCCCAATGGCCTTCCATCATAAATCAATGGATTCCCAGTTGTTACAGAACCAACACCATGGTGATCTATAATTCCAATCACATTTGCCTCATTTAAGTTATTGGCAGATTGAGCGTACTCGCTATGATCAACCAAGATCATATTGAGTCCCTTAGAATCTTCAAGAAGCATTGGAGCCTCAAGTCCAGCTTCTTTGAGAACAAATTCAGATTCATGGTTCAATTTTCCAAGTACGACAGGAACAGCATCATACCCCATTTCACGAAGCAATGATGCATATGCAATTGAGCAGCTTACAGTATCTGTATCTGGACTTTTGTGACCCGTAACATAAATTGTTCCTTCAATTTCACCCAGACCATCTAACTCGCTTCTGTTTAGCTGTATGTTGAAATCAGCCTCAGCCTTGTAATGATTAGCTTCTATATTGCTTCCAATAAAGAAACCACCAAAGCCAATTGCAATGATTGAAATGATAAGACATACAATTAATATCCATCGTACCCTATTGTTCATTTTCATATTTACTCCAGTTAACTAAGATGATTCTATCACTCAATAAATGAAAATACAGAGCAAAAATAAACACTATATTTCATTGTTGAATAATTATATAAAACAACAATATTCTTACCTACGCCACTAACACAAAAAACCAATCTACTGAAAAAAAACATAAAGTGTTCTTTGACTGTTCTACTAGGTTTTCCTATACTAT
>JAILRW010000153.1 GCA_024698005.1 Sphaerochaetaceae bacterium
GTGATATCAAGACCAAGAGAGAGGAGGAAATTAGCATCCTTTGCATCATGATAGATGTTCGCTTCTGCAATTGGAGAGCAGTTACCACTTACAAACAGTGCGCCTCCCATCGAGACAATCTTTCCTGTCTTCTTCACAAGATCCGGTCTCTGTCTATAGAGCTCAGCAATATTTGCAAGCGGTCCAGAGGTGTAGATTACCAGTTCAGAGCCATAACGCTCTATGGAAGAAGCCAAAAACTCAATTGCGGAAGTTTTTTCTGCCTCTCTCTTGCTAGGTGTAAAATTGACACCACCTAGTCCATTTGCACCATGGACATGAAGAGATTCAGAAACGTAATCACCTTCCCCTTCGATTCCCATCAAACCTGGATAGACTTTGACGTCGCTCCTTTTCAGGTTATCAAGGATTGTTAGGGCATTCTTCTGAGAGGATATCTGGTCAACATTGCCAAAAGCAGCAGTTATACCAATAAGTTCATAATCTTCAAGTGTGATAGCATAGGCGATAGCAAGTGCATCATCTATTCCAGTGTCAACATCCATTATAAGTTTCTTCATTCTGCCCCCTCTATGATTCCACCAGCGATTACTCTATCCATTTTATCATATACAACAGCACTCTGCCCTCGAGTTGCTGCCTTAACAAACTCCTTGAACTCGACTCTGAAGCCTTCCTCTGTCCTGTAAACATGTGCAGGCGCGCCCTGATGAGCTGAGCGAATCTTGACAATATACTCCTCTTCAGGATCAAAATCTGTTTCACTTGAGAAGACTACATCACCAGCAAAAACGGTTCTCTGATGAGTTTCTTCTTCATAGCCAACTATTACTTCATTCTTGTGGCTATCCAAAGCAACAACATAAAGAGGTCTAGGGGCCGCAACACCAAGCCCCTTCCTCTGGCCTATTGTGTAGTGCCAGAATCCATTGTGGTGGCCCACAGTAATTCCATCTGTAGTGACAATCCTGCCCTTCTTATCCTTTGCTCCGATCAAATCGGAATAATCTCCAGGATAGAAATCCTGACTCTCTTCCATTCCTTCTTTGTGGAATCCAAGAGCGACATCGATCTTTCTCACTTCACTCTTTTCCATTTCACCTAGAGGGAAAAGAGTTCTGGAAAGCTGCTCCTGTGTAAGGCGATAAAGGAAGTAGGACTGGTCCTTCTTCTTATCTACAGCCTTCAAAAGCTCCCATCTACCACTGTTCTCATTGTAGTGAATTCTGGCATAGTGACCTGTTGCGAACTTGTCAAAGACAAGTCCACTATTTCTGGCTGCGTCAACAAGTGCCCCGAACTTTATCTTGGTATTGCACCAGACACATGGGTTGGGAGTGCGTGCTGATAGATATTCGTTCTTAAAGTTCTCAAGCACTGTCTTTTCGTAGATATCAGCACAATCTAGAGTGTGATAATCAATACCAAGTTTCTGACAGAGCTCTGCAGTTTCCTTGATATCTTCTTTTTCATTTGGAGAATAGCAACTGTTTGAGGAAAGATTGGCTGGAATAGCACTCCTACCCTCTCCCCAGATCAACATAGTGACACCCTCTACATGGTGTCCCTCTTTCTTCAATAGATATGCAGCAACGGTGGAATCAATTCCACCGGAAAGTCCTACTAAAATATTCATGTAGATATTCTATTTAATTGACTATATCTATGCAATTAAATTGAAAAACCTGTCACTAGGCAGAGAAGCAGGTTTGCTAATCCGCAGGACACCATAATAAGAATTGGATTCTTCTTGAAGCGATTAATCAAAATAAAGGCCACAGCAAAAGCCAGGACTCCAAGGAAGTTAAATGTGCCATCAATCTTATCTGTTCCAACCAGAATGGCCATAGAGAGCGCTGCTGAACCAATTAGTCCAACAACAGCAGGACGCAGAGCAGAAAGTACGCTTTGAAGAGTAGATAGGCTTCTATACTTGTAGTAGATGTAGGAAAGCAGAGAGACGATTATCAAGGAAGGGAATATGCAACCAAAAGTTGCAACTATTGCACCTGGAAGGCCTGCAATCCTTATACCTACGAAGGTTGCTGCATTTACTGCAATTGGACCTGGTGTCATCTCAGCAATTGTTACAAGGTCTGTGAACTCACTGATGGTGAGCCAGCTGTGGATGGCAACAGTCTGGTTCTGAATTAAAGGAATTGCAGCGTAGCCACCTCCGATACTGAAAAGACCTACCTGCATGAAGCTAAGGAAAAGAGAAAGAAGAAGACTCATGCAGACCTCCTTGCAATTCTTCCTTCGATAAGGCCAATGACACCAGCAACGAGGATTATGACAGCAACATTTATCTTTAAGAAGAAAACAGCACAGAATGAAAGAATTATAAGTAGATCATGAAGATAGTTCTTGTCCTTCAATACCTTCGCACCCAAGCTGAAAACTACATCAGTAATTATAGCTGCAACGCCAGCTTGCATGCCTCTCAGGACCAAGGCAACATAGAGATTAGTTGCAAATGTGTTATAAAAGACAGAAACAACAGAAAGGATGACCATTGGAGGAAGAATCGTTCCCAATACAGAAATGACCATTCCAGGAAAACCTGCCACCTTGTAGCCCACTAGGATCGCACCGTTTACAGCAATAGCACCAGGGGAAGATTGTGCAAGGGCAGTAAGGTCCAGCATCTCATCCTCATCCAGCCAGTGATATCCATCTACAAATCGCTTTTTCATCAGCGAAACAATTACAAAGCCTCCACCAAAAGTGAAGGCTGATATCTGTAGCATGGAGAGGAATAGCTTAACAAATAATCCTTTTTTGTTTTCCATGTTATCTCCATAGCCACTGTAGTAGCAGTGGTTTTTTCATTATACCTTTTTTTCTTCTTTTAGTAGCTGAACTGTCCTCATATCCCTGCCATTATCGAAGAATTTGTCTAGAACTGATGAAAAAATTGGGTCGGAAGTTACCTCATCAAATAAGGTCATACAGCTTTTCAGCTTTATTGCGTCAATCCCTGAGCCCATGATCTGCTCAGCATCGTCGCTTTCAAGGTTCATCAACACCTTAGAAATCTCAACTAGACGCTTACCAAGCAATGGGTGATTGTAATAAGCCTTTGCCTCTTCCCTGTCCTTGATACCATAACGCTTTGCGTTCTCGCTGAAACCAAGACCTTTTAGCTGTGGAAAGATGAACCACATCCAATGGCTATTCTTTTCACCATCTTCCATTTCTCGGTACGCTATAGAGTACCAACCTCTCTGGGCATCAACAAATCGTTCTAAAGTGTCCATGCCGCAATTGTGTCATAAACACAAGCTCTTTGTTTAGTGCTTTAGAGTCAATAAAAACTTATTTTTCTAATTATTTACAAACAAAAAAAGACTCCCGCAATGCAGGAGTCTTGTGATATCAGACTTTAGAAAAGAATCACTTCTTCTCTGCTGCCTTCTTCTCTTCGTACTTCTTCTTGAGTTCGTCAGAAACGCTCATTGGAACCTTACCATACTTGGAAACTTCCATGGTGAACTCAGCCTTACCCTGAGTAAGGGAACGGAGTACTGTAGAGTAACCGAACATCTCTGAAAGTGGAACTTCAGCGAGTACGCGGCACATGTTACCTTCCTCTGTGGAGGAGATAATCATACCTCTTCTCTGGTTGATAGAACCGAAGATGTTGCCCTGGAATTCAGATGGACCTTCAACCTCAACCTTCATGATTGGCTCGAGGATTGCTGGCTTTGCCTTCTCATATGCATCTCTGAATGCGCCCATAGCTGCAGTCTGGAATGCCATATCGGAAGAGTCGACTGGGTGCCAAGCACCATCATTGACAACACATCTTACACCAACAACTGGGAAGCCGATCTGTGTACCCTTGACCATAGCTCTCTGGAAGCCCTTATCACAGGATGGGATGTATTCGGTAGGAATTGCACCGCCCTTGACTTCATCAACGAACTCATAGTTCTTGAGTTCTTCATCTTCACTCTGAACGATTGGCTCGATGTAACCAGCAACTCTTGCGTACTGACCAGAACCACCAGTCTGCTTCTTGTGTGTGAAGTTGAAGTCTGCTCTCTGTGTGATAGCTTCTCTGTAAGCAACCTCAGGAGCACCAACTCTTACCTCAGCTTTGTACTCTCTCTTCATTCTCTCGATGTAAACGTCGAGGTGGAGCTCACCCATACCCTTGATGATTGTCTGTGCTGATTCTGGATCAACATATGTCTGGAAGGTTGGGTCTTCCTTGGTGAATCTGTTGAGAGCCTTAGCCATGTTGTCAGCAGCCTTCTTGTCTACTGGCTCGATAGCGAGGGAGATAACAGGGTTTGGAACGTACATAGAAGTCATGGAGTAGTTGAGCTTTGGATCACAGAAGGTATCACCTGAAGCACAGTCGATACCAAAGAGTGCTGCAATCTCACCACATCCTGCCTCGTTGATATCTTCCATAGAGGAAGCGTGCATCTTTACGAGACGACCGATCTTGAACTTCTTGCGGTTTCTTGTATTGAATAGTTCGTCACCCTTCTTGATTCTACCCTGATAGATTCTGATGTAAGTAAGCTGACCATACTGTCCATCCTCAAGCTTGAAGCCGAGAACTACAGGTGGAAGGTCTGGGTCGGATGGGAGTTCAACTTCCTTCTCATCGTTGTCCAGATCAAGAGCATAGTTCTTTACATCTGTTGGGTTTGGAAGGTAGTCGATAACTGCATCGAGCAATGGTGGAATACCCTTGTTCTTGTATGCGGAACCCATGAAGACTGGGCAGAGGCGGAGAGCAATTGTTTCCTCTCTGACAACCTTCTTGATAAGGTCAACAGAGATTTCCTCTTCCATGAGCATTGCTTCCATGAGCTCTTCAGAATTCATGGAGATAGCGTCAAGAAGCTCTTCTCTCTTCTCATTTGCCTCGTCGATGAGATCAGCTGGGATCTCAGCAACTCTGAGCTCGATACCATCGTCGCCACCGTCGAAGTAGTAAGCCTTCATCTCAACAAGGTCTACGACACCCTGGAGCTTGTCCTCGAGACCGATTGGAATCTGCATGAGAACAGCGTTGAGGCCGAGCTTGTCGATGAGCTGCTGCTTTACGCGGTATGGGTTTGCACCAGAACGGTCACACTTGTTGACAAATGCGATACGTGGTACATGATATCTTTTCATCTGGCGGTCAACAGTGATTGACTGAGACTGTACGCCAGCAACAGAACAGAGAACGAGGATTGCACCGTCGAGAACTCTGAGTGATCTTTCTACCTCGATAGTAAAGTCTACGTGACCCGGGGTATCGATGATGTTGATTTCGTGGCCCTTCCAAGATACGTTGGTAGCAGCGGATGCAATTGTGATACCTCTCTCTCTTTCGAGCTCCATGGAGTCCATGGTAGCACCTACACCATCCTTACCGCGGACATCGTGGATTGCGTGAATCTTACCGCTGTAATAGAGGATTCTTTCTGAGAGTGTGGTCTTACCGGAGTCGATATGAGCACTGATACCAATGTTTCTCATATCAAGAAGTTGCTGGTTAGTAGCCATTTTTTATTTAACCTCACAAATAAAGTTCATTTTTCATTAACAAAGGATATAGTTATCCCTTTGGGAAACTAATAATCCGAGTTGGCATAATATTGTTTTTATTACATTTATTCAAGTCCCTTATCTGCAAAAAGGCAAACGAAATAGACAGAGGGCAAATAGGATATATTCTGACAAAAAATATAGGGCAGGTTTCCCTGCCCCATGTGTAAATTATGCTTTGAATTATGAAGCACCCTTGGTATAAGGCTTTCCACATTCAGCTGGTGCATAGTTCTTGCCACTGAAGAGAACCAGAGCAGCGAGAGTAACGATGTAAGGCAGAATGTTGAAGACCTCTGTTGGAAGAACGCGCAGTGCTGGGAAGTTTGCAGAGATGATGGAGAAGGCCTGTGCGGTACCGAACAGGAGGGATGCTCCTGTGATTCCGATAGGATTCCATCTACCGAAGGAAACTGCAGCAAGTGCGATAAAGCCCTTACCATTGATTGTATTGGAGGTGTACTGGATTGTCTGTGTAAGAACAACACAACCACCTGCGAGACCACCAAGAATACCACTGGTAATAACAGCACCATATCTGATTGCACGAACGTTGATACCAACTGATTCAGCAGCAGCTGGGTGTTCACCACAAGCTCTCAGGTGCATTCCAAGAGGAAGCTTGTAGAGGACGAACCAAGCAAGGAATACAACAACAAGTGCGATGATTGCAGTTGGGTAGATTCCAAAAGGTCCTGCCTGCATACCAAGCTTGAACTCCTTGGTTCTATCAGCGTGGAAAAGGATCTGGCTTGCGAAGATTGTTACACCATCAGCAAGCAATGTGATACCAGTACCACTGATTGTCTGGTCTGCGGAAAGGTCGATTGATGCAACTGCATGGATGATTGAGAAAAGACCACCGATACAGGATCCGATGAAGAGTGCAAGGCAGATCGATGCGCCATGAGGCATGCCTGCAGCTTCCATCAAAGTGTGGCTTGCTGCTGCAGCACAGCCACCAAAGCCCATGAGACCTTCGAGGGCAATGTTAGTTACACCACTCTTCTCACTTATCATGCCACCGATAGCTGTAATAAGTATAGGAGCGGTCATCATAAGGATGGAGGGGATCATTCCAAGAATTGTACTCATTTTGATGCCTCCTTCTGAATTCTCTTCTTATCGAGATAGTTGTTGAATATCTGCAATCCACTTCTCAGGGCGATAAATACAACGATGAGACCCTGGATGATGAAGGTAATCTCTTTAGGTATATTCTTAGACTGCATCAGTGCCTGAGCATTCTTGAGAAGACCGAAGAGATAACCAGCTGCCAAAGTACCCCAAGCAGTACAGTTACCTACAAGTGCAACTGCGATACCGTTGAAACCGTAGCCATCCTGACCGGAGATAACTCTACCATATGTGAAGGAACCAACTGCTACGATACCACCACCCAAACCTGCAAATGCACCAGCGATAGCCATTGAAAGAGCGATGTTCTTTACAACTGGAATACCACTTGCACGAGCAGCTTCCTTATTGAAGCCTGTAGCTCTCATTCCATAACCAAGAGAGGTCTTTTCCATGATGAACCAGAAGAGTATTACACAGAAGATCATGAAGAAGAAGCCAGTGTTGAGCATGGAGTTGTTGGTAAGCTTCTGGAAGAGTGAATTTGTAAGCATTGCAGTCTTTGGATAGTTTGCAGTCTTGAAGGTGTTAGCACCAGGAAGCTGCAGACAGATAATTCTAGAAAGATACAATGCTGTATAGTTGAGCATGATCGTGGATACGACCTCACTTACCTCATACTTTGCTTTCATGATGCCACATACACCACCCCAGATTGCGCCTGCAAGAGCAGCAAAAATAAGGATCATGAGCCAGTGGACAACAGGAATCTGTGGACCGAGAAGTGCGATTACTTCTGCAACAGTCATACCCATTACATACTGACCTTCAGCACCGATGTTAAACAGACCAACACGGTTAGCAAAAGCCATTGAAAGGCCACAGAGTACAAATGGAACAGCGTAGTTGATAGATTCGAAGAGGTAACGAGGATTCCACTTACCATTATCGAGATTATAGCCACTGAAGGCCTGGAAGATAGCCTTGTACATGTTACTTGGCTTTCTTCCTACCAGAGCGACCAGTATTGTTCCAACCAGGAAGCCCAGAAGGACGACCAGAATGGAAACAAATGCATCATTGGCCAAAAGCTGCTGGAGCTTAGTGCCATCTTTCTTTGCCTTAGCCATTATCAACCCTCCTTCTTGGAACCGGCCATCATCATACCAATCTCATACTCTGAGATCTCACCGGAATTGTATGTACCTACCAGAGTACCCTTACTGATTGTTGCAATTCTGTCACAGAGGTTCATGATCTCATCAAGCTCGAAACTTACGAGGAGAATAGCCATGCCCTTGTCTCTTTCAGCAAGGATTCTACGACGAATATATTCGATTGCACCTACGTCAAGGCCTCTTGTTGGCTGAGCAATGAGAAGAACCTTTGGATCAAGGAAGATTTCTCGAGCAACGATTACCTTCTGCTGGTTACCACCAGAGAGGGAACCTGCTGGAGTTGCACTACCCTCACCTGCACGAATATCGAAATCCTGAATAAGGTCATCAGCAACTTTGACCATCTTGCCAAAATCGAGGATACCGAACTTATCTGCATAGGATTCTGTGTAGTAATCCTTGAGAGCACTGTTCTCACTGATAGAGAACTGCTTTACGATACCATGCTTCTGTCTATCTTCAGGAATGTAGCCAAGACCATTTTCGATTCTCTCTTTGATGGTCATGCCACTGATTTCCTTTCCATTGAGCTTGATAGAGCCACTCTGGATTGGAAGAAGTCCGGTAAGGCCCTGAAGAAGTTCACTCTGACCATTTCCATCGACACCTGCGATACCGAGGATTTCACCAGCATAGAGCTCAAATGAAAGATCGTGTACCTTTGGAAGTCCGAGAGCAGTATCAACTCTGAGATCCTTGACCTCAAGAAGCATCTCACCTCTCTTGCATGGCTGCTTTTCGATTTCGAACTTTACAGCACGTCCTACCATCATTTCAGCAAGGTCCTTTTCAGTTACATCGGCAACATTGACTGTTCCGATTACCTTACCTCTTCTGAGAACGGTACAGCGGTCTGCTACAGCCTTGATCTCCTTGAGTTTGTGAGTGATGAGAACAATTGTCTTACCTTCTGACTTCAGAAGACGGATGATATCAAGAAGCTCATCAATTTCCTGAGGAGTAAGAACTGCAGTTGGTTCGTCAAAGATAATGATGTCTGCATTCTTATAAAGAACCTTGAGAATCTCAACTCTCTGCTGCTGACCTACAGTGATATCATCGATCAGAGCACGTGGGTCTACATGAAGACGATATCCATCGGAAAGTTCCTGGACTCTCTTCTCTGCAGAACCTGGGTCGAGTATGCCACCTTTGGTACGCTCGCTTCCCAATACGATGTTCTCTGTTACAGTGAAATTATGGACCAACTTGAAATGCTGATGGACCATTCCGATACCAAGCTCGGTAGCGACGTTAGGATTCTTGATATCAACAAGCTTTCCATTGATCTTGATAGTACCAGAATCAGCACTATAGGCACCAAAAAGGATGGACATCAATGTTGATTTACCGGCTCCATTCTCTCCGAGCAATGCAAGGACCTCTCCCTTGATGACATCCAGTGTGACATTATCATTTGCGATGATGCCCGGGAATGTCTTGGTGATCCCTTCCATTTGAATAGCATATTCTTGCACAGGTATACTCCTCACCCTTCTACTTTGAGTACAACAAAAATTGTACTCAAGATAGAAGGGGCGACATGCACATGCACGTCGCCTCTTATATATATTAGGAATTAGTCGATAGCACCGAGACCAGCTGGTACGACACCTGCCTTGAGAGCATCAGCATATTTGCCATAGATCTTGGTCTTGCCAGATACGATGTCAGCCTTAGCAGCATCGACCTTAGCAGCTACGTCAGCAGAAAGAGCCTTGTTGGTCTTTGCATAGTCAACACCCTGCTGAGCGAGACCATATTCAACAACGCCACCTTCGAACTTGCCTTCCTTAAGGAGGTTGAGAGCTTCTAGAGTAGCATTCTCTACCTTCTTCTCCATGGAGGTAAGAACTGCAGAATCTGTTGCGGTGTAGAGACCATCTTCGTACTGGTCAGAGTCAACACCGATTGCCCAGACATTCTTGCCTGCGAGACGGTATTCCTTAGCCTGTGCGATAGTACCGTTACCAGAACCACCAGCTGCAGAGAATACACAGTAAACGCCATTATCAAACCAGTTCTTAGCCTGTGCCTTAGCCTTATCTGGAGCACCCCAGTCGTTGGTGTAGTAGTCAACGATTTCAGCATTAGGAAGGATTGCATGGATACCCTGGATGTAACCCATCTCGAACTTTGTGATTGTTGATGAAGGAACACCACCAATGAAGCCGAACTTAGCGTTCTTTACACCTTCAGCCTGGGACTGGAGAGCTGCTACGAGACCTACGAGGTAGGAGCCTTCCTCTTCCTTGAAGATGTACTGGCGGATGTTTGGACTGGAGAGCCAGTTAACATCGACGATCATGTAGTTCTGGTTAGGGTTCTGGCTAGCGACCTGTTCGACTGCGTCAGCGAATGTGAAGCCAGTAGCTGCGATGAGGCTGTAGCCTTCATCACTTGCCTGCTGCAGGTTAGGGATATACATATCCTGAGTCTGTGCAGTTACAACATCGTAGTACTTGCCACGGTTTGCAGCATTAGCAACTGTATCACCATAGAAAGCTGTGATACCTCTCCAAGCAGCAGCATTGAAGCTCTTATCATCGATACCAGTAGCATCGGTCATGAGACGGATGGTAGGTGTATCGTCAGCCTTAGCTGAAGAAGCTTCCTGTGCACCACCAGCAAAGATGGATGTCATTACAACAAGCACCATAAGCAAAGCTAGAATTCTTTTCATTATTATCCTCCAACAATGATATTGATTCAATCTTGAATAATTGTAACATAGATGGTTCAAAACTGAGAAAGATTTTTAACAACAAAAAGATAAAATTAATTACCTATGTCATACAAACAAATCTCAGAAAAGTGTTCTTTTTTTATCAAAATCCCTGTTTATCGCTAAAATTGCAACCATTTGAGCAATAATACAAACAAAAACAGACAAAAACTAAAATACACATGACACATTATCTGGCTTGAATCCAACCGGCTTTGATTCTTAATATCTGAGTATGAAAGTTTTCATTACTAGACACGGAAGGACCAACTACAACGAGCAAAGACTTGTCTGCGGAATATCAGAAGCAGAACTCACAGAAGAAGGAAAAGCTCAGGCAATCGAGCTTTCAAAAAAACTGAAAGCCGAAGAAGCTATCAATAATATAAGGTATATATATTCCTCACCTCTCAAGAGAGCAAGGGATACTGCAGGCTATATTGCATCAATGCTCAATCTCGAGGTCATAGTCGATGATCGTCTTCACGAGGTAGATTTTGGTACCTATGAAGCTACATCCTGGGATAATGAAGAGTTCAAGAAAATAAAGAAGGAACCTTTCATGAAGTTTCCTGGAGGAGAATCCACTCTTGATGCAGCTCACAGAGCCTATTCATTCATTGATGAGATCAAGAAAAAGAATCTTGATGGAAACATCCTCATCGTCTGTCATGGAACATTTGCCAGAATTCTATCAACATACTTTGTTTCCTACTCAGAAAAAGAGTATCAGGAGACTAGATGGAATAATTGTGAACTAAAGGTCTTTAAGTTGTAAGAATTTATTTATTCTTTTTTAATTTTTTTATATATTTTGTATATCGCTTAGGAGAGTGACTAAATGGCAACTATATTCGAAATGATAATTAATGGGGACATCCCATCTACAAAGCTCTATGAGGATGATAAGTGTCTTGTCATCCTTGATATAAATCCAATCAACTATGGACACGCATTGGTAATTTCCAAGACAGTCTACCCTACCTTCACTGATTGTCCTGCAGAAACTCTTTCTCACATGATGGAGATCGCCAAGAGAGTGGACAAAAAGCAGAGAGAGGCTCTCGGCGCTGAAGGTACCAACATAATCATCAACAATTCCCCTGCCTCTGGACAGGAAGTTCCACACCTTCACATACATGTCATTCCTCGTTTCAAGGATGATGGAAAGACTGCATTCATCCAGAAGGAGAAATATGAAGGCGATGGGCTTTCCGCTATGGGGGCAAAACTTTGTCTCTAATCAAAAAAAGCATAGTAGTGCTTTCTGCAATATTTCTGCTTAGCTGTGCTTCTTATACAGCAGCAATGGGAATGGAGAGAATCACTGTTCCTGAAACAACAGTATTACAGGAAACAGCTCTCAGTAGATTAAAATAGAGGAGTGCTAAATGGATAGGAATGAAATTATAATCGATTACTCAAGAGATATCCTTGCAATGACCAAGGCCCTCATGGCTGAGGTTGATATCGAGACAGAACTTCCTGACAAGAATGCAAAGATTATTCTAAAGCCAAATCTGGTAGTCGCAACTACTCCAGATAGTGGTGCAACCACACACCTTGAGATAATCAGTGGAATAATCGAGTTCTTACAGGAAAAGGGTTATAAGAATATAATGATTGCAGAAGGCTCATGGGTCGGGGACAGTACCCTCAGAGCATTCAAGGTAAACAACTATATTCAGTTCACCAAGAAGTATGGTGTTCCTCTCATGGACCTCAAAGGCGACGATTACGTAACAGTCAACAGCCATGGAATCAAAATGGAGATCAGCCAGACTGCAATGGATTGTGACTACCTTATTTCACTTCCAGTTCTGAAGGGACACTGCCAGACGGCAATGACCTGTGCTCTCAAGAATCTCAAAGGTATCCTTTCTGACCGCTCCAAGAGACTCTTCCACTCTCTTGGTCTCCATAAGCCAATTGCAGCACTCAATGCTGCAAAGTGTGCAGACCTCGTTGTCGTCGATTCAATCTGTGGCGACCTTGACTTCGAGGAAGGAGGAAATCCTGTTGAGACAAACAGAATGCTCGTTGCAAAGGATTCTGTTCTTCTCGATACCTATGCAATGCTGATGCTTGGATACTCTTTTGATGACGTACCTTACATCACACTTGCAGAAGAGTATGGAGTTGGTTCAACAGATATCAAGCATGCAAAGATCAGAGAACTGCATAAACCAGAGAATGTAACAGGAGCCCAGCCAACTGGCCAGGCAAGACACCTTGCCAAATATACAGACCAGAGAAGTGCCTGCTCTGCTTGCTACGCTTCCCTGATCCACGCTCTTAAGAGACTTGATCAGGAAGGTATGCTTTCTCTTGTCAGAGGAAAGAAGATCTGCATCGGACAGGAATTCCAGGGACATGAGATGGATATTGGTGTTGGTAAGTGCTGTGCTGGCGCAAAGCACAATGCCAAGGGCTGCCCTCCAACCGCATCAGCAATATTCAACATGCTCCAGGAGCTTTGATTTGACTTTCTAAAAATATCATTTATCTTAAGTAGTATAAGGAGAATACAATTATGATTTTACATACAGATTCACTTGGATTTGACAAGCTCGTTCTCGACAAGAACAGCGGACTCGTACTGGTTGACTTCTTTGCAACCTGGTGTGGCCCTTGCAAGATGCTTGGTGCAAACCTCGAGAAACTCGACAAGGAAGTTGGCGACAAGGTAAGAATCGTAAAGATCGACGTTGACGACAACCCTGAGCTCGCTGGAAGATTCGGTGTTGAATCAATTCCTACAATGCTCGTCTACAGAAATGGCGAGAAGGAAATGCAGGTAGTTGGTGCAAGAACTGTTGATGATTTGAAGAAAATGCTTTCTCTCTAATCAATATCAGGACCCAGACGATTAAAATTGTCTGGGTATTTTTTTGTCCTTTGGTGAAAAGTATTCTAAAATACCCATGTAGGAGAAAGCAAAAATGGTCAAAACAAGAGAAATGATGCAGAACATTGAAGTCGAGCATATGCGAAATGGAGATGGTAAAGTTCTTCAGAATCTCATCCTTGACAAGAGCGATATGGCAAAACACTCAAGAATGTTTGCAAAGCTCACAATAAAGAAGGGCTGCTCAATTGGACAGCGTCAACTACCCATCACCTAAAGGTAATGGGCTTGTAACTGCCCAGTCGTAGTAACGGCTTATGCCTCCGACCTTTGACCCCGATAGGTATTATTACCTAAAGTGGCGTTACATCATAGGGTGGTTGACAACACCCTTTAC
>JAILRW010000003.1 GCA_024698005.1 Sphaerochaetaceae bacterium
GTCTCTGCAAACAGGTTTGCATCATTGTTGATTTCAACAAGCACTATCAAGAATAGAGAGGAAAGAAGGACACTCATTACAATCTTCTCAAGCAGCATAGCACCATAGAGGCTTTCCTCAGCCTCCTTCCATAGAACTACATTGCCAATACTTCTTTCTTTCAACTCTGCATACAGCTCATCTTCTCCAACTGAAACTGGAATGAATGCAAGATGGTAAAGACACTCTTCAGTAGCTGACTCGTAACTCATGAATAGCATTGTCGAGTCAAAGGAAGATGATAAAGCACTCCTATAAAGGCCATCGACATCGAAGCTTCTCTCTTTTATTGTATTTCTTACTCTGTTTCCACTTTCCAATCTGGAGAGCTTTACTTCATAATCGCTACCAAGTTTTCTGAAAAGAGAAATTGGAAGAAGGACACCCTTATCAACTTCCCCTGTAGAAGTAATTCCACCCTCGTAATATTCATCGATGTATCTGATTTTTACAGGGAATGTTTCATTGCCTTTTCTAACTAGACCTTCACCACTTCTGTACTTGAAAACTATTGCCCTATCTGAGAACTCATCAATGAGTGATTCATAGTGCTCTTCTCCACCTTCAATAACTATTGGAAATGAACGCACACTTTTCAGATCTTCAAATCTTCCTCGCTGCATGTAGTCCATGACAGAGAGTACTGTTGACAGTACAAGGGTCGAGAATATAAGGCCTAGAAGAATCCTTATATTCCTGCCTCTGTGTCTTGGCTCATGAGATACAAGATATCGATTGAAAAGCAGTCCTATCATCTGAGCATCTTAAGATCCAGTACTCTGAGGCCATCCTTATCAAGCAGAATCTCAGAGTAGGCATAGCCTCCCTTGTAGATTGTTTCTAATATTCTACCATCACTCTGATGCTTTCGGGTAACATCAATAAGGCCAGAAACATACCTCTCTTCAAGATCAACTCTGCCCTTTTCATTATAGTACTTTCGAGTCTCACTCTCTCCTTCTACCTTTACAGAGGAAAGTAGTACTTCTTTATCATCGTAATTGTATTCAACATGAGAGACCATTGTTTCACCATCATAGGTCTCCTCTCTGAGGATGAGACCAGTTGGTGAGTAGGTTGTAATAAGATCAAAAGCGCCAAGCTTTTCCTTTACAACAACGTCTCCATTCTCTGCAACCCTGGCTTCACTGAGAATATCCTCAACATTACCTTCACCGTTGTACACTTCCCTTACAAAGTGATTATTGGGAAGTATGGTTACATGTACACTCTCACCATTGTCTACATAGGACAAGGAACCTTTAGAAAAGAAGCTTCTTGAAAGATCTGTGTGTTTTACAGATGACAACCCTGAAGTTTTGGAATAGTTGTAGTCTATTACAACCTCGGCTTCTCCATCACGGCTGACTATAGCACGCTTCAAGATTCCATCATCGGTATATGTATACCTGATGAAAGTACCATCCTCAAAGGTTTCTGAGTCTCTTCTGCCATCTTTGAATGTCAGTGTTCTTGTACCATTTTTTGTAGTGATGCTTTCACTCTCTTCATTCCAGCTTCTTTCGCTTTCTACCATTCCATCCTTATAAAGGGTCTCTTTACCTTCAAATACTTCAAGATACCAACCACTAGTTGGCGCACTCTGAACTTCTTCAAGTTGCTGACCTACTATATTGCTTCTATAGTAGGCTGCATTCAGATCCATTGAAGAGAGAAGGAATATAAGGAGAAGAAGGTAGCGCATTGGGCTTACTTTCCTTCAATTCCTACAAGCGCATTCAAGAACTCATCCTTGTCAAATGGATGTATATCCTTGTAGGTTTCACCAGTACCAACGAAGGCAATTGGAAGACCAAGCTGCTGGCCTATCTGGACAAGGGCACCACCCTTAGCTGCAGAGTCGTACTTTGTAAGAATTACACCATCAAGCTTGACAGCCTGGTTAAATAGAAGAGCCTGGGAAAGACCATTCTGGCCAGTGGTTGCATCGATGACGATGAACTTCTTGTAGTTCTCGTTCTTGACGCCTCTACCTGCAATTACCTTGTCTATCTTCTGAAGCTCTTTCATCAGGTTTTCCTTGTTGTGCATTCTACCAGCAGTATCTGCCAATATGAGCTCATCACCCTGAGCCTGTGCAGAAGTTATAGCATCAAAGATTACAGCACCAGGATCAGAACCTGTTCTCTGCTTTACGATCCTGATTCCAAGTCGCTGGGCATGGATATCAAGCTGGTCAACAGCAGCAGCGCGGAAAGTATCGGCAGCTGCCAGCATTACTTTATATCCCTTATCTGTATAGAACTGTGCCATCTTGGCAATTGAGGTTGTCTTGCCAACACCATTTACACCGAGAATGAGATGAACAGAGAGCTCACCCTTCTTGATCTCTTCATCGTAGGTCTTTACGTATTCAGAAAGGAGAGACTTCATTATCACCTGAAGCTGTTCGATTGTAGTAGCTCTTTCAGCTTTGGCTTCCTGGCGAAGCTTTGTGACAATCTCATCAGTGATTCTTGCACCAAGATCTCCCTCGATCAAAGTATCCTCAAGCTCTTCAAAGAAAGCTTCATCTATCTTTCTTGAGGAAAAGAGATCCTTTATTTTATTAGTAAATGCCTTGAAAAATGCCATTGTATTCCTCCTAAGTTATTACTCCTGCAAGTAGGTATCCTTTGCAGTTGAATAGTAATTATAGCCACTATGGAATATTGAGAGTATTCCCATCACTCCAAAGCCCAATGTAATTGCATTGAGTGGTCTCAGTTCATTTTTTCTTTCTGGCCAGATTGCATAGCTAGCTCTAACAATAGAGTTAGCTCCCAAAGCTAGCAAGGTGTTTCTTATAGCTTTATACAGTCTCTTCTTGGAATTCTTGACTTCACCCTCTTTGCCGCTCCACTCTGGCCTCAGATAGCTAGTATAGAGCTGTTTGTCATCATTCAGCTGTAAAACGGAAGTCTTGAATCCAGGATTGGACACAGTCAATATTGTTGGTTTTGGTGCCTCTTCAAGATAGAATGGCGCTTTGTAGCTATCGCCAAGAATTTCGATATCAGCACCATAAGGAACAGAAGCTATTGTCAGTGGTGCGGTATGAATTTTCTCAAACAAATCAGAAATTACAGCTATCTTTCCAGCTTCAATATTCAAGGTGATAATCTTTTCTTCCTTCTCGTAAGGTATGACTCTTATAACATTCTTACCTTCGGGAAGAATGAGCCTGTCATTAAGGTAGAAAAGAGATTCATCATCCATCATGATGATGTATGGGTCTGGCAGAGAGGACAGATCTACAATTGA
>JAILRW010000050.1 GCA_024698005.1 Sphaerochaetaceae bacterium
TCCACTGCTCAAGGCAAAGAACTGCATCATAACCCCTCACATGAGCTGGGGAGCAAAGGAAGCAAGAGCAAGGATCATGGACATTAGCGTTGACAACGTAAAGGCCTTCCTGGCAGGAAAGCCTCAGAATGTGGTCAACAAGTAATTAGACCTTGAATTCTTCAGTGCAGGGGACTTTTACAACCCACTTGGAAATACTATTTTCACCTTCAAGCTTTCCACCTACCATGTGTGCTTCACCGGGGAAGATTGCAACAAAATACCCCGCTTTCAAGGTGTGATTAAGGCCTTGAGGTGGGCCATCTAGTTTTTGTCCATCGTTTCCATTTGGAAGTTTTTCAGCAGGAACTAAGTTATCTATTTTTGTGATATTAATTACTTCCCCACCCTCTCTTGCTATCATCAGATCGATGGTATGGAAATGCACCTCAAAGCGTCTTGAATCAGCCTCTTTCAATGCGTAGCTTTTCTCACGTACCTCACATGGTGCGTTTTTTGGGTTATTTTCAAGAAAGGCCTTTTCTATCGAAGTAGCACCAGGAATCACTGCCTCATAAAGATGAAGTTTTGTTATCAGATCAGAAATCATTTCAAGCCTCGCTTAAAATAATTATATATCCATATTCAAAAAAACAGCCCTGAGAAAATCTCAGAGCTGACAACTTCAAGCATATTCAGTGCAATCTTCTTTCTTTTCGATCTTTCCTGTATACAGATAATTCAATAGCTCATCCTTATCCATATCCCCTATTCCAAGATAGTCAAGGTTATATTTCGATGTTTTAAAGAAGCACTTTTCATGCATTGCTCCACCAATTGTTATCATCGAGTCAATGATAGGTGTTGGAACACCGAACTTCTTTCCAAGGTCGTGGTAGATCTTGCAACCAACAGGAATATCCTCAGTAAAGTATCTGTGGTCTATACTGTTTGGTCCAACATTACCTTCATTGCATGGTCTATCAAGAGGAAACACCACATTGTCCTTTCCATCCTCATCTAGACCCATGTACTCCTGGGTGAGAATGCTTCTTCTTGAGAAGAACATCTCATAATCGTATGTTGGCATATCGATACCTATCTTATCTGCAATTGCCTTCTCTTCCATATAGAACTGGTACTGAACACGAGCAATCGATGGACACAGTCCATGTGAATACATTGAATAGGATCCTGGTCTATTTCCGTACACTGTAGACCAGTTCTCCATACTGGAAACACCCAGGATTGATGCTGGTACGTGGATTACTGGATTTATATTTGAGAATCCAATATCGAGCATTGTGTCTCCCTTGACAGGTCCGTCCCCCTTTGTAACGGCATCCATACAAGGAAGATACTTCACTGACTCCATGAATTCATCGATATCGCACATAGGTTGAGTAGCACCACGCAAGGTGATTGCGCGATATTTTGCCCCTACATGAGGCATAGTAAAGCCACCGATTGTTTCTACTCTGGTTCCATATGGAGCTGACCCCCAGCCTCCAACTATTACCTTCTTCTTGCAGCCCATCTCTCGCATGAGCTTCCTTAAAAGTAAGCTTGCATAGCTGTCAGTGAAGATGTGGATAACCTGGCCATCTTCAAGTAGAGGAATCAAGGTTTTCAAGTAGTACTCGTGGCCATGAGCAGGAATTGCGATAACAATTAGACCTGCCCCTTTGACGACCTTCTTCATATCTGTACTTACAACGTCAAGGTAAGCTCGTCCCGAACGCTCAAACCCGTACAGATTGTGCTGCACACCATCTAGCAGTATTCCTGTTCTTTCAATACCGCTGATAGACTTCTTGCTTCTTGAATACAGTCTTACCTCTTTTCCTGCTAGCTTGCAGTCTGCTGCACAGGTCTTACCAACTGCACCACCACCAAGAATTGCGATAGGTAGCGAATCAAGATAGCTCATATCTCTAGCCATAGATAATCTCCTTTTCTAATCACAAAACAAAACGAATTATTATGAATCTCTAGACCTGTACAACTCTCCAAGGAAAAGGGAATCTAATACCTGAATGGTAAGAAAAGGTTAAGAAGAGTTTGTCCAGAAAACGATAAAATGTAATTTGTATATACCATATTTTCGTAAACTTTTCTACCATCACAAAATATTGGGAATAGAACAAGGCTATAAGCCTTATTTATATGCACACAGCCTATATCTGCCATAGAACATCCACTTCAAGGAGAAGGATAGCTCAGAGTACATTTTACTTTTAAAGACGCAGATTGCTCTAAAAGTATAATTAGGTTGAGAAAACTACTCTATTTACATGATAATATAGACATTGATCATTATGTATGTTGTTTTTTGGGAGGGATGTTCTTAAATGGTTAATGAACATAAGAAGAGGGCAAACGGAATGGCCCTATTACCAATTGTTGTATTTCTGATCCTATATCTTGGAACTGGTATTTTCTTTGAATATATCCATCCGATCGAAGGTCAGATGGGCTTTTATATCATGTCTGTAGTAGTTGCCTTCTCTATCGCCCTACTCGTTGCTTTTGCCCAGAACAGGGCACTGAGCTTCGATGAGAAGATACACATCTGTGCCAAGGGAATCGGAGATGACAATATCACAATAATGCTGTTCATCTTCCTTGCAGCTGGTGCCTTTGGTGGCATTGCACAGCAGGCAGGAGGAGCTGCAAGCACTGCAAATCTCCTTTTGAGCATCGTCCCAGGACGCTTTGCAATTCCAGGGCTATTTGTTATTGCCAGCCTTATTTCCATGGCAATGGGAACCAGTGTTGGAACGATTACAATCCTCGTTCCAATTGCTACAGAGGCTGCAGCCAATGGAGGCCTTTCCCTTCCACTGTGTGTTGGTACTGTAGTTGGTGGTGCAATGTTCGGTGACAACCTTTCGTTCATCTCCGATACCACTATCGCAGCAACAAAGACTCAGGGGGTCATGATGAAGGACAAGTTCAAGACCAACTTTCTCATCGCATGTCCTGCGGCAATTGCAACAATAGCAATTCTTATAGTCATGGCAATATCTAGTGGTTCAACAAGTATGGGTGAGTACTCCTACAGCCTTATTCAGGCAGCGCCATACTTCATCGTTCTAGTTCTTGCTATCTTGGGTATAAATGTATTCATTGTACTTGGAATTGGTATAATTCTATTCATACTTGCAGGTGCAGCAACCGGAGCTATCACATATATTTCAGCCTTCACCTCAATGGGTAATGGAACCTCAGGTATGTTCGAGACCATGATAGTAACAATCCTTGTTGCATCCATTGGTTCCCTTATCAAGGAAAATGGTGGTTTTGAGGCTATTTTGCAGTTCATCAAGAACCACTTTTCAGGGAAAAGAGGTGGAATGTTTGGCATAAGTCTTCTGACAATGCTCATGGACCTTTCCACTGCAAACAATACTGTTGCCATTGTCATGGCAGCACCTATTGCCAAGACTATCAGCGAAGAGTACAAGATCGAGCCAAAGAAGACTGCTTCATTACTTGATACCTGCTCCTGTATCATGCAGGGAATTATCCCATATGGTGCACAGCTTCTTATCGCATCCAGCCTCTGTGGAATTTCTAGCTTGCAGATAATCCCATACCTCTATTACCCATATCTTCTGGCAATATGTGTTCTTATATCGATAATCAAGGAAAAGTAAAATTGCTTACGTAAGAGTGGCCCTTGGGTAAAACCAAGGGTCATTTCATTTATTTAGACTGCAAAACACCTTTTTCTGCTTCTCCGTGTTGTATAATTGAACAAAGAAAAAGGAGTAACTATGGGAAAGCTATTTTTTGATTTAACTGACGGTGATTTAAATATCTCGATGGGAAACAACATGATGATGGACCCAAAGGGCGACCTTCTTCTAAAGACCTCAAAGAACACTGCTATAGATCTTAATACTGGTGGAGTCCATATCATTACATCCTCTAATGATGACGATGATTAATTGTTTTTACATCTAATTTAAGTTCACTTCACAGGACCATCTATCAAAGATATTCCATAGGAAGAGCGACCAAATCCTCCTTGAGGTATATCTTTTTATCAACAAGGCAAAGGATAACTCCGAGTCCCCTTCTATACCCACTTATTTTATCAAGGACTGAATTAGTCGTACCCATGCTAGATTTAGGATTCCCTGTCATTTTTATTTCAACAGGATAGAGTACTCCATCCTCCTGAATAATGAGATCAATCTCATTTTCCTTGGAAGGATTTTTATCCTTTCCTCTGTAATAGAAGATACTGAAACGATAATCCTTTCCTTCATTGGCATAGGATTTCAAGATTTCAGATACAACAAAGGTTTCAAACAAATTTCCAGCTACAGCTGAATTCTTAAGTGCATCCTTATCAGTCCAACGAGTAAGATAACAGGCAAGCCCTGTATCTCTAAAATACAGTTTTGGAGTCTTGATAGCTCTAGATAGAGTATTGGAACTATAAGGCTGGAGTATATAGACAATACCAGTACGCTCAAGCACCGATATCCAACTTTTTATTGTTGGTTCACTGACTCCAACATCATTTGCGATGCTAGCGTAATTTACCAATTCACCAGTTCTTGCAGCAACCGCTGTCATGAACTTGGTGAAAACTAGACTATCCGCCTTAATTGACTCATTGATATCCCTCTCGAGATAGGTAGATACATAAGAAGAATAAAAATCCTGCCAATCTCGCTTTACATCGTAGAGCTCTGGATAAGACCCATTATGGATGATTGACCATATATCCTCATATGGCTTCATCTTTTTTTCTCGCTGCGAGAGGTATTTTTCCGTTGGTATAAAATGCTGATTGAAATCAACGCCATGAATTTCCCTAAGAGAGAGCCCTAAAAGCTCCATAACAGATACTCTACCAGCAAGAGACTCACTTATACCTTTCATAAGCTCAAGCC
>JAILRW010000075.1 GCA_024698005.1 Sphaerochaetaceae bacterium
GCAGAGATGAAGATCATTGCGAAGACACCGATGAAGTTACCTACAATAGAGGCAAATACACCGATACCGAGAGCTCTGCCGGCCTGACCCTTCTTTGCCATTGGAGTACCGTCGAAACAGGTCGCAATGGAGGAAGGAGTACCAGGGATGTTCAGGAGGATTGCGGAAACAAGACCACCGGACATACCACCGATATAGATAGCAGTGAGCATCGACAGACCCATCTCATGGCTCATTACGTAGGTAACAGGCAGGAACATGGAAAGACATGCAACTGTCGTAAGACCAGGAAGTGAGCCGAAGATGATGCCGATAAAGACACCACCGAGCATTGCAAGAATAATCAAAGGATTACCGACAACTGTGCCGAAACCCTGTAAAAGCATTGTCATCATAGTCGTTGTACCTCCACCTTAGAAAAGAATGCCGCGAGGCAGCATCATTGACAGGACCTTGGTGAATACAAGGTACAGAGCCACTACAAAAACAAAGGAGAAGACCCAGCCAAAGATAAGCATCTTCTTCGACTTCTTATCAGCTGGAGTAAGCAGTGTGATCATGCAGCCGAGATAGATAAAACCTGCAAGGACAAATCCAAGTTTTGTATAGGTAAATGCATAGAATGCAAACAAAGCGATAGAAAGAGAAAGATACAGTGGCTTTCTTGGAACCTGACGGCCAAAGCAGTTCACCATCGTAACCGGCTTGCTCTCCTTCTGTACAGCAGTAGCTGCCTTCTGCTTGAGCATTGAAGTGACAAACAGAACGATGGCAAGAATGATCATTACCACACCATAGATAGTAGGCAGTGTCTTGGAGCTTACGCCGCCGCTCGCATACATATTCTTAGAGTCGATCTTGGTCGACATAAAAAGATAGAAAATTGCAAAAGCAATGAATCCAATTGCAACTTTTGCGTCTCTATTTAATTTCATTTCAGTTTCTCCTGTGGAGCTTATGAATTCAGATAGTTCGAAACACAGAATCTCCTCCGCCAAATGAACGGAGGAGAATCTTGACAGTTAAAATTACTTGCTCTGGAAATCAGCCTGATACTGCATGATGTGAGCGAGCTCATTCTCATAGTACTTGACTGTTTCTGCTGGGCCGAGATAAGCCTTTGGCTGCATCTGCTGCTCGAGGAACTGTGCATACTCTGCATTGTTCTCGATGACGTTCTTACAAGCATTTGCGAACTTCTCTACGATAGCCTTGTCAGTTCCCTTAGGGAAGAAGAATGTGTTGTAGTAGTAGTACTCACAGTCTACGCCCTTTTCTTTAAGAGTAGGAACATTAGGAAGGTTGTAAGGTCTCTTAGGGCTATCTGTAGCAAGAATAACAAATTCTCCGCTGTCTACATAATCTTTAATTGCATTGTAGTTCATTGCAATTACATCAACATGCTTGCCAAGCAAGAGCTTAAGACGCTCGCCAGAACCACCAGAAGGAACGATGTTGAACTTTGCACCAGCTTTGGTGAGAGCAACTGCGATCCACTGAGTAGATGCACCAGCATTGGATGTAAGACGATACTTACCTGGCTCTGCCAAAGTTGCATTGAACATATCTTCAAATGTCTTCCAACCTGTCTCAGCGCGTGCAACGAGGACTTCGTCGGATGCCTGTGAGAATACACAAGCTGGCTCAAAAGCGTCTGCTGCGTAATCAACAAGACCTACAACTTTTGCAACGTTCATGGAAAGCTGTGAACAGAGAATAGTATAACCGTCGTTTGCAGCATCTTTTACCTGGTTTGCACCGATTGTTCCACCACTACCACTTACGTTTGTAACAACAACTGGCTGACCAAGCTCTTTCTGAAGATACTTAGCAATAGCACGGGTGTTGACATCAGAGTTACCACCAGCACCAAATGCTACTACGATGTTGATTGGCTTCTGAGGCCACTTTGTTCCACTTGAAGCGGTCTCAGTCGTACCGTTAGCAAAAGCAAAGCCTGCTACGAGTGCGATCAAAAGGGATACGATAAGTAATTTTTTCATTTTTTCCTCCTAATGAAAAACCTTTTTTATATTAATACGGACATTGTCCGAAATTCATGAATGAAATCTGTTTAAACAGATATGCCCAATTACGATTATGGACGAAGTAACCTTTTCTAAAAACAGAAGAGGAAACAATACCAATTTTCGTAAAATAGAATTACATGTGTTTACAATTAATTTTGTTAATGAAGTAGTTAAATACATAAGAATCCCTTCCGATAATTGAAAACCTATTATTTCTGAAAAGATTTCTTAAACCCTATTTTCTAGAACTACCACATCTCCATTATAATCGTAACTAATATAAATCTAGCTTTAAACTCATCGTATATTTGGTATTTATAGTTGTCAAATAATTTTTTTATTTTTTTTACAATATTTTATATATAAATTAACAAATCATTATTAATTTCAAATACTTTTTGAAAATTTAAAATAAATTATATATGAAATTATGATTTTTGCTTGAATTTTTTGTATAATAAATTAAATTTGATTTGAATTTTTAAAACTATAATCAAAAAACTATATAATCTAAATTATCAAAAAAAAGGGGATTGCTTTGCACAATCCCCAATTCAAAAATTTCAAAATATAACTTAGAAATCAACTACTTCAATTTTTAGTACAGTAAAATCATACTTAGTACCATTGATATCGAACTTTGCCTCATCACCAACAACCTTATTGTAAAGATTCTTACCAAGTGGAGTCTTGAAGTTAATTACATTGTTCTCAGGATCTGATTCCCAGAGCCCCATTATGGTATAAACAACTTCCTTCTTTGCTAAGTTATCCATCATGGTGACCTTTGTTCCAAAGCTTACCTTGGAAGGATCAACATCCTTAGTGGACTTGATCTGAGCAGTCTCAAGAAGTTTCTTGAGATTATTCAAAGTAATATTGAGGTTCTTCTGCTTATCCTTGCCATACTGATATTCAGCATTCTCTCTGAGATCTCCAAGAGCTCTTGCATCAGCAATTTCATCAGCGACCTCCAAAAGCTGGTGCTCAAGTTCAGCTCTCTCTTTGACTTTCAGATCATAGCTTGCCTTTGAGCAGAAGAAGCCAGTTGGGATGAGATTCTCAACATCTA
>JAILRW010000077.1 GCA_024698005.1 Sphaerochaetaceae bacterium
CCACCCATGAAATAGTGGATTCCAGGGCTGACAGGAATATATTCTTTTTTAGGGTCCAGTTTCTGATAGTGGATAATCTCTTCTCTAAGATCTGGAAGATTCTTCTCCCAGATCTCTTCAGGAATACCTGTCATATCGAGATAGACTTGATTTTCACACTCCGGAGAGTGAGTGACAAGATAACTCTCCCTGGCAACAACATCACGGGGCATGAGATTTTTTAACTCTGGATACTTCTCTTCCATGAAGTACCACTTCTGGCCACCTCGCATAACAAACAGTCTTCCACCCTCACCTCTGGCAGCCTCGCTGACAAGGCCTCTCTTGCCAGCAAGCTTCATTGTAGTTGGGTGGTATTGAATCATCTCAAGGTTTCCAAGCTTGATCCCCTGCATGAAAAGCTTGGCTGTAGCATCTGCGCTGTTCAAATTTGAGCCAGTAGTCATACCAGGAAAGAGTCCATTCATTCCCCCGGTTGCCATAATTACAGGGCCCGAAAGATTTGTTACATCATTTGTATATATATCAGCGATGGAGACACCTAGACAGAGGCCATCCTTGATTATAGCCTCAACAAAATCATGTCTTGGATACCTTGTTACCAGCCCCTTTGCTTCATACTTCAGACACTCTGAAATCAAGGCAGACATTATCTGCTTTCCAGTACTGGATTTTGAATAGGCAGTCCTCTTCTTTTTCTGACCCCCAAAGTTTCTCTGCTGGATCACCCCATCCTTCTGGTTGAATGGCACGCCGAGTCCTGAAAGGAATCTAATTATTTCAGGAGCCTTGGAAACTAGACCTCTTACTGCAGCTCTATCTGCAAGGAAAACACCTGCCTTGATAGTATCTTCAAAGTGGTTATCTACTACGTCATTCTCTCCCATTGTATCCAGAACACCATTTATGCCACCCTCAGCCATTACAGACTGGGCGCGTTCTGACATCTGAAGAGAGATAAGATTTGAAGGAATGTTTGCTCTAGCAAGGGTAATTGCAGCGCTTAGTCCGGCAAGACCTGCTCCTATTATGTTTACACTCTCCATAGTACATTCCACCTCAGATAATAGAAAATGAAGGATACCGCACAGAAGAACATGACAATAGATAGAACAAAAAGAATATCTATGAGGATTTTTCTGAATCTATCAGAGCCAAAGGCAACCATAAGAGGTCTAATGTTGGAAACGACATGGACACAGACTGTTAAAACAAGCAACAGACTTGTAATCAGGCGAGCTCCTCCAAAGAGCGTAAGGCGGAAGACATCCCCCTGCTTTCCTTGAAACAGGACGATGTGATCAAGGACAAAAAGGATCATAGCAAGACCGCTTATTCTTCTTATCCAGAAGACCTTGTTGTCTTTTAGATATAAAGCGCCATTCTTCTTGTTGGTTTTCAATGTATCTATAGTTAGTTTTATTCCGATCAAACCGTGAAGGACAAAACAGACCATCATTGCCTTGGTAAGCAATGCTCTTATCTGGTTTCCACCAGGAATTATTCCAATGAGGACGAAGGCTCCACTGATACCATGGATAAGCAAAAGGACAATCAAAGCGAGGCCTAAAAAAGCATTTATCTTCCTTATCATTTACCCTCCTCCTTCACGTTTACATCAAGTCTCAAGAGCTTATCATCATCTGGCAAGGAAAACTTAAGTGCATTTGCAAAATTTGCAGACATAATAGCGACATCAAATTTTACATGTTCCGCCCTAGAAACAAGTAGCATAGGATCAGATATCTCTATCTTGAACTGGTTTTCAGGAAGTAGAGACTGATAGTAAAAAGCCAATTCCATTGCCCCAATATCTCCATTTGGGACAGAGCAGGAGATTGTATCAGAAGAGGAACCCACCTCTGAATCAAAGAAAAAATTCTTCCAGAATTCGATATCTCTATTTTCAGCATGATATCTCTTGTTCAAAAGAACGATATAGTCTCCAGAAGGAACTTCAACCTCAAGAGGTGCAGAAGAACTTGAATCCGTCTTTTTTGAGGCTAACATGTTCTTGAAGTAGCCAGTGCATATAAAAGGCACACCAACTAATAGGAAAACTCCCAAGAGGATTATTGCAACATGTCTGCAGACGGATAACAAATTCATGTAACAAATACTATTTTATTATCATTCCTTGATTCAATAATTTGAGGACAAGAAAAAGATATTCAATATTCAATATTCATTTGGACGGTTTATAAATTGAACGCTGGTTCAGTGCTTTACTTTGCATACAGCTATTTGATAGTAGTCAGAATCTACATTCCCTTTTCACCGTTCAACAATATTACGACTTAAATAACTTCTATGGTGCAGCATAAGATGGTCACAGCTGGACTATAATATATTTTCCGTTGGGTATTCATATAAATACATTTGATAGTCTTGAACACCCATTAAAGACATGAAAGTTAAGCTAATACCCAGTTAAAAGCCTTCGCTGTTCTGATATCTGCATCCTTGAAATGATTTCCTTCATTCCATTCAAGTATTGTTTTTATTCCATTTCTTTCCAGAAAACTATGATAATTTCTTATCTTATCTCCCACCGTTGCCATAATTGGATTTCTAGTCTTCTCTTCCCTGTCTCCAAGACTTAGATATACCTTGTCTGTTAGGATCTCATGGCACTCTGCATAAGTATCAAACCCGGGAAACCAGATGGAGGGAGAGGCTGCCGCAACACCTGAAAAAATATCAGTTTGATATGAAGCCCACAGGGCAAAGAGACCAGCAAGGGAGTAGCCTCCAATGTAATAGCTCTTGCTTGGATCATTACAGTATCCCAGGACCTCTGCTAGTGTTTTCTCAGCTTCCCCACCAAAGCCAACCTTTCCAAATACAGGTTCTGCCTTCCAAGGAGAAAGATCTCTATTCCAATCTTCAACCTTGAGAGCGATGAGGAAGAATTCTTTATCAATCAATTTAACTTCATTCTCAAGAGTCTCAAGATCGTGATCGTCAACAAGCTGTATGAGGGCTGTAGATGCATCAGGTTTTCCGAAAACAAAACTATTCATAAATTTCTTTCCTTTTTGCCTTTCAAAAATTGGACTCTCTTCATTTTACTTCTTATTATTCTCTTAGAGGTAAATTTCAAATGAAGGTAAAACATATACCTATATATATATTTATAGGATTGGTTTTTCTAGCCACATTAACAGGCTGTCCAAAAAAGAATGAAAGTAATGATACCACTATTACCTATCGACAGGTATCAGCAGAAGAAGCTAAGGAAATAATGGACGAGGAAAAAGGTTATGCAATTCTAGATGCAAGAACTGAAGCAGAATACAAGCAAGGGCATATCAAGAATGCCATCTTGATTCCTCATGACCAGGTGTATGACAAGGCAAGGAGCGTCTTCAAGGACAAGAACCAGCTCATTTTCGTCTACTGCAGAAGTGGCAACAGAAGCAAATCTGCCGCCTCCTCTCTTGTAAAGCTTGGTTACCGTAACGTTGTTGAATTCGGTGGAATCAACAAGTGGCCATACGAAGTGGTCAAATAGGAGACGATATGGGTTTTTTCGATCTTTTCCGCCTCAATGACATCAACAAGGGTGTTGAAGAATACAAAAATACAGAGGGTGCAGTGCTTCTTGATGTGAGAACAAGAGAAGAGTATGAAGCTGGCCATATTGAAGGCAGTACAAACATCCCTGTGGAGGAAATCAGGACGATTCTAGACAAGATAAAGGATAAGAATACCCCGCTATTTGTTCACTGCTTGAGCGGAGCAAGAAGTGGTAGTGCTGTCCTTGTTCTTGGAAATCTCGGATATACCAATGTCAAAAACATTGGAGGAATCGCCTCATATAGAGGAAAATTGGTAGAATAAAACGCCATTTAAATATTCGCTTTTTGGCAGATAATAAAACTATTTCTATTTGATTTTATAGGTTATAATTCCCTCATGGCTTTAAAGATTACAACGCTTGGAGAGGTACTTGTTGACCTCACACAGACTTCTGTGGGCGAAAACGGAATATTAAATTTTGCAGCCAATCCAGGAGGCGCTCCTGCTAATGCAGCTGTTGCTGCCTCTAGACTTGGTGCATCGTCAGCTTTTATCGGCTGTGTTGGTTCAGACGCTTTTGGTAAATATTTAAGCGATACCCTAAAGGACAACAAGGTAGATATATCTGGCATTCAGGTAACTGATAAGGCAAGCACAACTATCGCTGTCGTTACAGTCAATGAAGAGGGAGAAAGAAGCTTCTCCTTCTTGCGCAAACCTGGTGCTGATCAGCTCCTTGACGCAGAAAAAGCGATTGAAAAAGCTAAGGGTACTGGAATCTTGCACTTTGGTAGTGTGAGTCTCACTACCCTATATGCTCGCGATAATATCAAAAAAATTGTAAGCACGATCAAAAAAGAAGGCGCTCTCATCACCTATGATCCAAACTACCGCTCAACCCTTTGGGACAACGAGGAAGAGGCAAAGAAATGCATGAGAGAAGTAATATCATTTGTTGATATTATGAAGATCAGCGATGAGGAAACATACTTAATTACTGACAAGGAAGACCCTAAGGAAGCAGCAGGGATTCTGCACTCCAAGGGTGTAAAGCTTGTACTTCTCACCCTAGGCTCAAAGGGAGCCTTCTACAGCACTCCTAACTTCTCTGGTATAGTACCTGGCCACAAGGTCAAAGTTGCAGATACCAACGGAGCAGGAGACACCTTCTTCGGGGCTCTGCTTAGCAGAATAGCCATCAGAGGTGGAATTGAAAATATTACAGAACAAGAACTGAAGGAATACGTTGACTTTGCTAACAAAGCTGCATCTATTACAGCGAGTCGCAGAGGAGCTATTCCTGCAATGCCATATTTGGGGGAAATTTTATGATCAACAAGACCGATTGGAAAGAGGAGTTTGCAAATCGTTTTGCAAAACATGAGGACGAACTAAGATACCTATACCTCGAGCTTTACCACAATGATCAGCAGGCATACGAATATTTCGTTTCCATGCTCTACAGTCTCTGGACTAAGAGATCTGAAAATCTCAAGAAAATTGATCGTGCTCGTGAAGAACTCGCTGACTGGTATAAAGGTAACAACCTTACTGGTATGCTTATGTATGTCAATGCCTTTGCAGGCAACCTCAAGGGTGTAAAGGAAAAGCTTGACTATATTGAAGACTGCGGCGTTAACTATCTCCACCTTATGCCTCTTTTGAAGAGCCCTAAGGGTAGAAGCGATGGTGGCTATGCTGTAAGTGACTTCAGAAGCGTACAGCCAGAGCTTGGAACAATGAAGGATCTTGCATCCCTCGCCGATGCTTGCCACAAGAGAGGTATCTCTGTCTGCCTTGACTTCGTAATGAACCATACAAGTGAAGACCACGAATGGGCTAAGAGAGCAAGAGCTGGAGAGAAAGAATACCAGGACCGCTACTTCTTCTATGACAATTGGGATGTTCCAAACCAGTTCGAGCAGACAGTTCCTCAGG
The DNA here is from genome assembly GCA_024698005.1 of Sphaerochaetaceae bacterium. Taxonomy (GTDB): domain Bacteria; phylum Spirochaetota; class Spirochaetia; order Sphaerochaetales; family Sphaerochaetaceae; genus Bullifex. The sequence continues at coordinate 5,461 of JAILRW010000077.1, forward strand.
TATTCCCTGTAACTGCTCCAGGTAACTTTTCCTGGTGTGATGAAGCAAAGAAGGTCGTCATGACCACCTTCTACCCATACCAGTGGGACCTCAACTATGCAAATCCTGTTGTCTTCAACGACATGACAGATAATATGCTCAACCTCTGCAACCACGGTGTTGATATCATCCGACTTGACGCCGTTCCATACATCTGGAAGGAGCTCGGAACTCAATGCAGAAACCTTCCTCAGGTTCACTCTCTTGTCAGAATCATGAGAATGGTCTGTGAGATTGTATGTCCAGGTACTCTCCTCCTTGGTGAAGTTGTTATGGAACCAAGCAAGGTTGTTCCTTACTTCGGAACAGTTGAGAAGCCAGAGTGTCATCTCCTCTATAACGTAACTACAATGGCCACCATCTGGCACACTGTAGCAACTCAGGATACCAGACTCCTTGCTCATCAGATGGAGCAGGTCTTTGCACTTCCTAAGGAGTACACATTCCTCAACTACCTCAGATGTCACGATGATATCGGTTGGGGTCTTGACTATCCATTCATCAGTCGCTTTGGACAGAAGGAAATTCCACACAAGAAGTATCTCAATGATTTCTTGACAGGCAACTGGCCAAATAGCTTTGCTCGCGGCGAGCTTTACAACAACGATCCAAGACTTGGTGATGCTAGACTCTGTGGCACAACTGCTTCCCTCTGTGGTATCGAAGCGGCTCTCAAGAATGGAGACAAGGAAGCCCTTGCAAGAGCAATTACCTTTGATACAATGCTTCACGCATTCATGTTCACATTAAGTGGTGTACCAGTACTTTACTCTGGCGATGAAATTGCTCAGGAAAATGATTACTCATATCATGATGACCCACTCAAGGCTGAGGACAGCCGCTACCTCCACAGAGGAAACCTCGACTGGAAGAAGGCTGAGAACAGAAACAAGAGGGGCCACGTCGAAGAAAAGATCTTCAAGGCTCTTAAGAAGATGGAGAAGATCAGAGACGAGCACAGAGTCTTCGATTCTACAGCTGATACTTGGCTTGTAAACACAGGAAAGCACAATGTCATCGGAATCGGTCGCTACTTCAAGGGTGAAAAGATGTTCGCATTCTTCAACTTCTCAGATGAGATGCAGTCTGTATGGATTCCTGATGAAGGTAAATATAAGAATATGATGACTGGAAGAATCCAGAGACAGCCATATTCAGATATCGAACCATTCGATTTCAAGTGGTTTGTAACGGAGATGTAATATGAATAAGAAGCTTATTTTCCTCGATATCGACGGAACTCTTACCGAAGCCGGTAGCAATGTACCACCAGAAAGTGCACTTATTGCAGTTAGAAAGGCTATGGCCAATGGCCACAAGATCTTTCTCTGCACTGGTAGAAACCCTGCAATGCTTGCTCCTGTCCTCGAGTATGGCTTTGATGGCGCAGTTGCATGCGGTGGTGGCTATGTCTTCACAAAGGATGAGGTACTCTATGATTGCCCAATGACTGAGGAACAGAGAGTTACAGGACTTGAGCTTTTGAAGAAGCACGGCGTTTTCAGAACCATTGAAGCAAAGGACTGCACATATGGAGATGAAGAACTCGGTGAGTTCCTTTCGGGTCAGGAAGGAGGCAACAGTGAACTCGTCAGATGGAGAAAAGCTCTCGCAGAACAGCTCAATATCCATCCAATGAAGGAGTACGATGGAAGACCTCTTTACAAGATCGTTTTCATGTGCAGTACCTATGACCAGCTTGACGAAGCAAAAGCTGCTCTTGAAAAAGACTTCAACTTCGTTGTCCAGGATGTAGCAGCTCACAGCTGCCTCAACGGAGAACTTGTCAACAAGAAGTTCGATAAGGGCAAGGGTGTCAGAATTGTAGCAGAGCACTTTGGAATGCAAATCGAAGATACCATCGGATTTGGTGACAGCATGAACGATCTTGAAATGATTGAGACAGTAGGAATGAGTGTCTGTATGGACAATGGAAGTCCTCTCTTGAAGGAGAAGAGCAAGATGATTGCTCCTGCTGTTACAGAAGATGGGCTGTATAAGGC
>JAILRW010000090.1 GCA_024698005.1 Sphaerochaetaceae bacterium
GATTGAAATTCTTGTTGGTACAACAGCTGAAGTCAATGGTGCAGATGGTAAACCTCTCTTTGCTGACTACTTCAATGCAAGAGGAAACTATACAGTAGTTGCTGATAATGGAAAGCCTGGCCGTGTACTTGATAGCATTCCTGAGAAGCTTGGAGATGTTAATAAGACGGCAGCTTATCTTGTAGGTCCTGAGAAGTTTATGGCAATTGCAGCAGAAAAGCTGCTAGCGCTTGGAATGAAGAAGGAAGATATCTACCTTTCAATGGAGAGAAGCACTCTCTGCGGTATCGGCCTCTGCGGAGAATGTGTCTGCGGCGACCGCCTTACCTGCCAGTGGGGTACCTTCCAGAGATATGACTATCTAATTGAAAACGCACCGGAGCTTTTGAAGTAATGATTGATCCACATGTACATCTGAGAGATTGGAATCAGAAAGAGAAAGAAACTGTAGAACATGGTCTTATGGTTGCCCACAAGGCAGGCTTTACCCGCCTTTTTGATATGCCTAATACCAATCCTCCAATTACGAGCAGAGAGATGGCAATTGAAAGGATTGCTTTAGCTCAGGAGGTGATCAAGAAGCATTTCAAGAAATCCCATATGGCTTACAGTCTCTATCTTGGAATCACAGGAGATAGAGAGCAGATTAGGGAAGTAGTCAGTGCTTCCCAGGAGCTCTTTCCTCTAGTATGTGGTCTCAAGCTTTTTGCAGGCCAGTCTACAGGTAACATGGGAATAGTAGAAAAAAGCAGTCAGAGCAATATCTTCAAAGCTCTTGCAGAGTTTGGCTATGAAGGTGTAGTAGCCGTGCACTGTGAAAAAGAAGCATTGATGAAGAGCGAGCTTTTCAAGAAGGGTGAGTGGGAGACCCACTCACTTGCTCGCCCAAGAGAAAGTGAAATCGAATCCATTAAAGATATCATTTCAGCTGCAAAGGAAGCTGGCTTCAAGGGTAACCTTCACATTGCACATATCTCAACTTCAACAGGCATAGAGCTTGTAAAGAAGGCAAGAGAGGAGGGAATGAAGATTTCCTGTGGCGTAACTCCTCACCATGCTCTTTTGAATGTAGAGGATGCCAAGGAGCATGATAGATATCTGAAGATGAACCCACCTCTCAGAGGCGAAGAGGATAGAAAGGCAGTCTTCAATGCGCTTTTGGATGGAAGTGCTTCCTGGGCTGAATCAGACCACGCTCCACATACACTTCAAGACAAGGAGAATGGTGCAAGTGGTATTCCAGGTTTCTCTGGAATGCTTTTGCTGCTTGATGAACTTAGAAAGGCAGGAGCCAGCGAAGAACATTTGAAGGATATCTTTGGTAGGAATGCACTTAGAACCTTTGGTTTTGATCCTCAGGAGATTGTGCTTCCTCAGAATCCACTATCACTTAAGAAGAAAATTGATAGAGAGTATCCTATAAGACCATTTTGAAAAATAGCCCTTAGGTTCTTTTCCTTTTTCATATTGAGTGTTATTCTCAGAGTAGAGTTTTATTTGGAGGACTATGATGACTAGTAAAGATGACAGTAACCCATTGCCTAGTAAACAGAAGAAAAATCATTATAGTCCGGATTTCAATTAATTAAATTTTTCTGAGTCTGGACGCGGGAGCGGATGGATGATTACAGTCAGAAAAATGAACGTAGGTGCAGAAAAAGCCTACACCTGGGTAGATGCCAGGGATGTAAATAGAGAAGATTTGTCAGTACTTGCTGAGGAATATATGATCTCCTCAGATCTAATGTCTGATATTCTCGACCAGGACGAACAGTCCCGTATCGAGAAGGAAGATGAGTACACTGCCATCATTGCAAGAGTGCCACTCGATGACGATGATTCCTCACCAATCAAACAGAATGCAATTCCATTGGGTATCATTCTCTTTCCTGAGACAGTAGTAACAATCTGCCTCGGGGACAGCGTTGTACTCGAAGATTTTGCAAGAAAGAGATTCAGACAGTACCCTGTGCAGACGATGGAAGGTTTTGTTATTTCAATCCTTGGCCGTTCTGCTCTGGTTTTCATTAGAATACTCAAGTACATCAATAGACAGAAGGAAGCAGCAGAAGAGCGTTTGAAGGAAAGAGTCCAGAATGCAGAACTCTTGCAGATGCTTGAAATCCAGAAGTCCCTTGTCTATCTCAATACAAGTATCACAAGTAATGAAATGCTCATTGAAAAGCTGATGAAGACCCC
>JAILRW010000096.1 GCA_024698005.1 Sphaerochaetaceae bacterium
ACTATGACAATGTTGAATTCCAATACTTCTTATGAAGAAAACGATATAATCTCAGCTTACCTCAAGGAGATAAACAGAATCCCTTTGATCAGCTATGAAGAAGAGTATGATCTTGCAATCAAGGCAAAGGAAGGGGATAAGAAGGCTCGTGAGAAGCTCATCAATTCCAACCTCCGCTTTGTTGTCTCTGTTGCTAAGCAATTCCAGGGCCAGGGTCTTCCTTTTGAAGATCTTATCAACGAAGGAAACATCGGCCTCATGGTTGCTCTTGATAAGTATGAGCCAGAGAAGGGCTACCACTTTATCAGCTATGCTGTATGGTGGATCAGACAGTCTATCATGAAGGCAATCAATGAAAAGAGCAGGGCAGTAAGACTTCCTCTCAATAGAGCAAACGAACTTGTTCAGATCCAGAAGGCTCAGAAGAAGCTCATGCTCATTAACGATGGCGACGTTTCCCTTGAAGAGCTCGGTAAGGAAACTGGTCTTGACCAGGAACTTATCAAGGACCTTCTTATGATAAACAGAGAGATGATCAGCTTGGATGCTCCAATCAAGAATAAGGGTGAAGATTCCACTTCTAGAGTAATTGATTCTATCGAGTACGAGGGTATGAGTCCTGAGGAGAATACAATCGAGAAGGAACTCAAGAGGGATATCGAAACTGCACTTTCAACCCTTACTGAAAAGGAGAGAGCTGTAATTATTCGCCGCTTTGGCCTTTACAATACCGATCCTCTTTCACTCAAGGAAATCGGTGATATGTACGGTCTTACAAAGGAGAGAATCAGACAGATTGAGAAGAAGGCTCTCGAGAAGATGAGTCAGGGTGTAGGAAGTACATTGCTTTCTAGCTATATGACAGCGTAAAATTAATTTCTTAATATAATGACCTCGATGCAGAATTCTTCTCTCGAGGTCGTTTTTTATTTCATTCGTAAGTAAATAATTGTATTTGTAGATTTACTTTATCAAACAATGCTTAAAAATGAAACAATATTTCATTCTTGAAATTGTATCCTTTTCTGTTATAAAGAAATAGCTATTTACTTTTTTTGCTATTCTGATATACTAGTTCTGTTAAAACGCTTGAGATTTCAAGTAAAAAAGAAAGAGGAAAATTATGAAGTCAGAAAAAAAGAAGTTTGTCTACTTCTTCGGCAATGGAAAGGCTGAAGGCCGTGCCGATATGAAGAACCTTCTCGGTGGTAAGGGTGCTAACCTTGCAGATATGACCAATATCGGTCTTCCAGTCCCACCAGGATTCACCATTACAACAGAAGCTTGTGCATATTTTGACGAGCACAAGGGCGCTTATCCAGAAGGACTTAGAGAAGAAGTAATCTCCAACCTTAGAGCTCTTGAGAAACTTCAGGGCGCAAAGCTTGGTGACAAGAAGAATCCTCTTCTCGTATCTGTAAGATCTGGTGCTGCACAGTCCATGCCAGGTATGATGGATACCGTCCTTAACCTCGGTCTCAACCCAGATTCTCTCGAAGCTCTCATTGCTAAGACCAACAATCCACGTTTTGCTTGGGATAGTTACAGAAGATTCATCCAGATGTTTGGTGACGTTGTAATGGGCGTACCACACGAAGAGTTTGAAAGAGCTCTCCAGTCTGTCAAGGATGAGAATGGTAAGGTATTCGATACTGAGCTCGACGTAGAGAACCTCAAGGAAGTCATCAAGAGATACAAGATCATCTACAAGAAGTTCACAGATGAAGATTTCCCAGTTGACCCAGAGTACCAGCTTTTCAAGGCTATCGACGCAGTATTCAACTCATGGAACAACGATAGAGCAATCAAGTACAGAATGATGAATGATATCAGAGGCCTCCTCGGTACAGCTGTAAACGTACAGTGCATGGTCTTCGGTAACATGGGTGAAACTTCTGGTACTGGTGTTGCTTTCACAAGAGACCCAGCTACAGGTGAGAACAAGTTCTTCGGTGAGTATCTCATGAATGCTCAGGGTGAGGATGTTGTTGCAGGTATCAGAACCCCTCAGACAATTGAAACACTCAAGAATGTCAATCCAAAAGTATATGATCAGCTTTGTGATATCAGACTTACTCTCGAGAAGACCTACCATGATATGCAGGACCTCGAGTTCACAATTCAGGAAGGCAAGCTCTACATGCTCCAGACCAGAAATGGTAAGAGAACAATCTTCTCTTGGCTCCGCAGCCAGGTAGAGATGGTAGACGAAGGCCTCATCACCAAGGAAACAGCAGTAGAAAGAGTTCCTGCTCAGGAATTCAACAAGCTCTTTGCTCCAATCCTTGACCAGAAGCTTATCAAGGACCTTGGCATCAAGCCAGCAACAAAGGGTCTCAACGCTTCCCCAGGCGGTGCATGTGGTCAGATCTACTTCACTGCTAAGGACGCAGAGCAGGCTGCAGCTCTTGGTAAGGACGTTCTTCTTGTCAGAACTGAGACTAGCCCTGAAGATATCGGCGGTATGGCTGTTTCCAAGGGTGTCATCACAAGCCGTGGTGGTATGACCTCTCACGCAGCAGTTGTTGCTCGTGGTATGGGTTGCCCATGTGTTTCTGGTTGTGGCGAAATCGTAATCGACGACAGAAAGAAGGTTCTCACAGTCAATGGCTCAACTCTCAACGAAGGCGACTACATGGCAATGGATGGCTTCACTGGTGAAGTCTATACCCAGAAAGTTGCTGTAAAGCCATCTGAAATTATGCAGGTTCTCAATGGAACAATGAGAGAGTCTGAATCCAAGCTCTATCAGAACTACAAGAAGTTCATGAGCTATGTAAATGAAATCAAGACCATGGGTGTAAGAACCAATGCTGATACTCCAGTTGATGCTCACCATGCAGTACTTCTCGGTGCTGAAGGTGTAGGTCTCTGTAGAACAGAGCATATGTTCTTCGGTGGTAACAGAATTCTTTCCATGAGAAAGATGATTCTCGCTGATACAATTGGTCAGAGAGAAGCTGCTCTTGCAGAGCTTCTTCCAATGCAGAGAGATGACTTCTATGGAATCTTCAAGGAGCTTAACGGTCTTCCTGTAAACATCAGACTTCTTGATCCACCACTTCATGAGTTCCTTCCAAACGACTCTACAACAAGACATGAGACCGCTCTCAACCTTGGTATCACTCAGGAAGAGATCTCTCAGAAGATCGCTAAGCTCCATGAGTTCAACCCAATGCTTGGTTTCAGAGGATGCCGTCTCGCAGTTGTATATCCAGAAATCCTTAGAATGCAGGTAAGAGCAATCATCGAAGCTGCAATCAAGGCTAAGAATGAAGGTATTGAAGTTCATCCTGAAATCATGATTCCTCTCGTAGGTATCTATAAGGAGTTTGTCTTCTGTAAGGAGAAGGCTCTTGAGGTAATTGAGAAGGTCTTCGAAGAGAAGCACATGAAGGTTGACTACAAGATCGGTACAATGATTGAGGTTCCTAGAGCTGCAATCACTGCTGATGAGATCGCTAAGGAAGCTCAGTTCTTCAGCTTCGGTACAAACGACCTCACTCAGATGACTTGTGGTTTCTCTAGAGATGATGCTGCATCCTTCCTTACTCACTATGTTGGTGATCCAGACAAGCAGTTCTATGATTACGATCCATTCTCAACCATCGATGCAGATGGCGTTGGTAAGCTCGTAAAGATGGCTGCAGGTCTTGGCCGTTCTGTCCGCCCAGACATCAAGCTTGGTATCTGTGGTGAGCACGGTGGTGATCCAAAGACTATTGAGTTCTGTCAGGAAGTTGGTCTTACATATGTATCCTGTTCACCATTCAGAGTACCTATTGCAAGACTTGCTGCTGCTCAGGCTGCACTCAAGGCAAAGAAGAGCACAAAGTAATTTGCTATTCGTTTAATGAAGAGGGAGTTATAAGAAAATCTTATAGCTCCCTTTTTTTTGTAACTAATATGGTTTAATATGGTTTAAAAAATGATTAAATAGTGTATATTTTGTATATTTATTGAGTGAAATCAATGAAGGAGTTTTAATGAAGCTATTTCGATATATGGGAATTACAGCTATAGCTCTAGCTTTGTTATTGTCGTGTTCCAATGACAA
>JAILRW010000099.1 GCA_024698005.1 Sphaerochaetaceae bacterium
TGGACTGAAAATCCATGGTTTCTTTTTGCAGGATGCATAAGGACTGAAAATCCTTATGGATACTACAAAATAATAGAGTTGGTAGACTGGAAATCTACCAAAGATGATACAGGAAGCTTTCATGGACTCTAAATCCATTAGCTTCTAACGTTACTGTGCTGCTTGCTGGACTCGAAATCCATCAGGAAGAAATCTAGGGGACTGGAAATTCCTCAGATATCATATAGGTTATACAGGGACTCGAAATCCTTCAGAACCTATAGCTAGTAGTTTGATGGACTCTAAATCCTTTAAGCCTAGCATATATTAATTGAGAATTATGACCAGTATTTCTTTATCAGAGAGATACTGGTTTTTGTTTGGTCATATACCTGCTGATAAAATCATGTATATAAATACGAATTAAGATAAAAACCAAATTTCTTGATTATTTTGCTATCTCTAAACAATTCCATGATTTAAGCACAGTAATGCCTGTTGAAAACCATCCATTTTTAGCCTTAAATAGCAAAATAATTGTTACGGGCATTGACAAAAAAAGTAATTTATTTTTTAATAGGCAGAGTCGAATGACAATGCCGTTTTAGCTCAGTTGGTAGAGCAATGGACTGAAAATCCATGTGTCCCTGGTTCGATTCCTGGAGACGGCACAAGACCCAGTCAGTAATGGCTGGGTTTTCTTGTATATATTGCCACAAATTTAAATGTATAGTTGATAATCCTTATTTTTCAGATGGGTATTTATTCTCGATAAACTTCAAAAACATTCTCATCTGATTTGAGATCGACTTTCCTTTTTTCCAGATGAATCCAATTTCTGTGTGCATGCTGGGGGATAGAGAAATTCCAATATAATCCTTCATTACCTCTTTCATGCTGCTAAATAGAAGACATCCGATATCTCCTTTATCAAGGAATCTACAGATTGTATAAATCTGGCTCGAGTTAAGAATAATTCTAGGCTTAAGGCCTAGAGCATTTATTCTTGACCTTATCTGATGGCTGAGAACACTGTCCCGGTTCAGAAGAATAAGCTTGTCACTGGCAAGATCCTCAAAAGAGAGAGATGTTTTATTTGCAAATCGATGAGTAGGGGATACATAGTATTGCATTTCGTCATTGCTAATCACATGCACATTGAACTTATCAAGATTGTACATTTCGAGGTTTGCAAGGGCGAGATCAAGTTCATCATTCTGCACAAGGGAGCTTGCCTTTACAGAACCAAACTCATGCAGTGTTATTGGGATATCAGGATGAATAGCATTGAAATCATCAAGCAGGGAAGGGAAGAATATCGTACTGAGCATTGGAGGGATTCCAACTCTTAATGGAGTCCTTGTATGGTCTCTTGCTGCCATCTCATCTTCCAGATCATCACAGTAGGTAATTATATTTATTGCCCGTTCATAGAAATTTTCTCCTTCAGCTGTCAATATCAAGGAATTTCCCTGACGGTAAAAAAGCGTCATTCCAAATTCCTTCTCTAGCTCCCTGATAGCAATAGAGATTGCAGGCTGAGTGACAAAGTTTTCTTCAGCTGCTTGCTTTACCGACCTTAAACGAACTGCGGAACAGAAGTATTTTAGTTGAATTAGTGTCATCTTGATCTCCTCTACTAGTGATATCTTATCATAAATCCTTATTGGTATAAATATTTTTTATCGATACTTAATTTTAATAAATTAGACAAATATATGTTTTGATGGTGAACTATGAACAGAAAAAAACAAACAACTTCATCTATTGAAGAAAGGTAGGAGGGAAAATGTCGCATACCACCATCACGCTGCTGTTTCTGCTTTTTGCAGTTGTCAGCTTCATCCTTGAAAAGATTCCACTTGCTCTCACCGCAACAATTCTTGCTCTGGGTCTCAACCTTGTTGGTGTCCTTTCTGTTTCAGAAGCCTTCGCAGGCTTTGTCAATTCCAACGTAATTCTCTGTGTTGGAATGTTCGTCGTAGGACAGGCTCTTTTTGAGACTGGCATGGCAAATAAAATTGGTTCTATAGTAACCAAATTTGCTAAATCAGAGAGAATGCTGATTGTATCTATCATGGTAGTTGTAGGAACAATGTCTGGTTTCCTGTCAAACACCGGTACAGCTGCTGTACTTATTCCAGTTGTCTGCGGTATTGCAGATGAATCAGGTTACTCAAGATCAAGATTGTTGATGCCTCTGGTTTTTGCAGCTGCTCTTGGAGGAAACATCTCCATCATCGGCGCTCCTGGAAATCTAATGGGTGTCAATCAGCTTCAGGAAATGGGTTTCCCAACTAGCTTCTTCATGTATGCACCTGTTGGTATTCCAATGCTCCTGGCTGGTATCCTTTTCTACGCTTTCTTTGGCTACAAGTTCCTTCCAGATACAAAGGGAGGGGAAGAAGTTGCTACAGCACAGAAAGACTTCAGCTCAGTTCCAAGATGGAAGCAGCTTACAAGCCTTATCGTTCTTGTGGTTGTAATCTTTGCAATGATCTTCGAGAAAAAGATTGGCATCAAGATCCAGGTTACAGCATGTATCGGTGCAGTTGTACTTGTCCTTGCTGGAGTACTAACAGAAAAGGAAGCACTCAAGTCAATTGACCTTAAGGTCGTACTGCTCTTTGGTGGTTCCCTTGCTCTTGCCAAGGCACTTGAAAAGACTGGCGCTGGTTCAGTTGTAGCTGATGCAATCATCGGTCTACTTGGCTCAACACCAAACCCACTCGTACTTCTTTTCGTAATCTTCGTTGTTGGTGGCACACTTACAAACTTCATGTCCAATACCGCAACGACTGCTATCATGGTTCCGATTGCAGCATCCCTTGCAAATAACCTCGGTGCTGACCCAAGAGCAATGATCATAGCAACTGTTATTTCTTGTTCCTGTGCTTATGCAACTCCAATTGGTATGCCAGCAAATACAATGGTCGTTGGCCTCGGTGGTTACAAGTTCAAGGACTATGTAAAGGCAGGTCTTCCACTCATTTTCGTATCATTCGTAATCTGTATGGTCCTGCTTCCAATTCTCTTCCCATTCTATCCAGCTTGATAGAAGAAAAGTGTCGCTAAAAAATCAACAACAATAATAGGAGTAATTATGACTAAAGAAGAACAGGTCAAGAAAATGACCGATATTATGGCAGCTTTCGTAGGTCACACTGGAAAGAAGCTTCCAGATGATGTTATTAAGAAGCTTGAAGAGCTTGGCAAGGGCGAGAATGCTGCGCTTCCAAAGGTTCTCTATGAAACAATGACCAGAAACCAGGAGCTTGCCGTAAAGCTCGATAGACCAAGCTGTCAGGATACTGGTGTCCTTCAGTTCTGGGTAAAATGTGGAACTAATTTCCCTCTTATCAATGAGCTTGAAGCTCTGTTGAAAGAAGCTGTTGTAAAGGCAACCTTCGAAACCCCTCTCAGACACAACTCTGTAGAGACCTTCGATGAGTACAACACAAAGAGAAACGTAGGTAAGGGAACACCTACAGTATTCTGGGATATCGTCCCAAATGATGATCACTGTGAACTCTATACCTACATGGCTGGTGGTGGCTGTACCCTTCCTGGTAAGGCAATGGTTTTAATGCCAGGTGCTGGATATGAAGGAATTACCGACTTTGTCCTCGACCAGATGACAAGTTATGGTCTCAATGCATGTCCTCCACTTCTTGTTGGTGTTGGTGTTGCAACTTCTGTTGAAACAGCAGCTCTTCTTTCCAAGAAGGCTCTCATGAGACCAATCGGTTCTCACAATGAGAATGCAAATGCAGCCAAGATGGAAAAACTTCTTGAAGATGGCATCAATGCAATTGGCCTTGGGCCACAGGGCATGGGCGGTACCTTCTCTGTAATGGGTGTAAACATCGAGAATACAGCTCGTCATCCATCCACAATTGGTGTTGCTGTTAACGTTGGTTGCTGGTCACACAGACGTGGTCACATTGTATTTGACAAGGATCTCAATGCAACTTGTGATACACACTCAACATTCAAAATCTGATAGGAGGATTGTATGGTAGAAATCAGAGGAGATAAGAAGGTTCTCGTAACACCTGTTACCAAGGAGGATCTCAAAGATATAAAGATTGGTGATATCGTCTATCTCGATGGCGAACTAATGACTTGCCGTGATGTCGCACATAGACGTCTGGTCGAGTATGGAAGAGAACTTCCATACGATATCAGGAACAAGGCAATCTTCCACGCTGGTCCAATCGTAAGAAAGATCGAGGGTGAGGATGATAAGTACGAAATGGTATCAATCGGACCTACAACCTCAATGAGAATGGAAAAGTTCGAGTATGAATTTACCAAGCTCACTGGTGTCAGAGTAATTGTAGGAAAGGGCGGTATGGGTCCAAATACAGAGAGAGCATGCAAGGAATTTGGTGCAATCCACTGTGTATTCCCAGCAGGCTGTGCTGTAGTCGCAGCAACCGAGGTACAGTATATCAAGGAACATCACTGGGATGAGCTAGGTATGCCTGAGACCCTTTGGTGCAGTATCGTAAAGGAATTTGGTCCACTCATCGTCTCAATCGACAGTGAGGGAAGAAACCTCTTCGAAGAGCAGAAGGTCATCTACAACAAGAAGAAGGAAGAGGCCAAGAAAAAGATTTACCCAGAGGTAAAATTCATTAAGTAATATTGCGTTTGCATTATTCATAAAAGTTTAACTCCGTCAGAGGGTATGGCATTGGCCATGCCCTCTGAATATAATAGGGGAATTATGAAAGACAGAGCAAAGAGAGAAGGTGTAGAAGCAGTAGTCCTTTCCTTTATCGGAGGAATGCTGGATATCTACTGTTTGGACCACTTCAATATATTTGCAACTATGCATACTGGAAACACTATAAGGTTTGCAGCAAATCTGGCAGAGGGCAACTTCTCTGCTTTGCTGGAGCCAGGATTGATAATGATCTTCTTCGGTATTGGTATCTATATAGCCAACATATATGAAAAGAAGCAGCAAAACAGAGCAGAAAGAAAGTTACTTCTAATCAACTCACTTCTGTTAATTCTTGCTATCTTGATTCCAGTCGATGATGATCCACTCCACTTCACATTTCCAGATTTCTGCTCTGCTTCAATATTTGGAATAATAGGGGCTCTGCTAATTCATTCATTTATACGCTTCAGTACCTATTCATATTCAGCAACTATGATGACTGCAAATATTAATCGTTTGGTAACAACAGTATTCAAGCGTATCGATGAGAAGGATAGGAAATATAACTATGCAATCATCCTATATATTCTAATAATCCTATCCTTCATGGTAGGTGTGGCATTCTGCCACTACTACCTGATAAATTCAAATAGTAGGACAAGTATAGAGAGAAATCTTATACTCCTTATTCCTTCCATCCTGATGCTTCTGCTTTCTGTTAGAAGAGTAGGAAAATAGTAATTCAAATATTCTAGATAGAATAATCGAAATTGTTTTTGCACAAAAAGAGAGGAACCAATAATCATGGTTCCTCTGATCATTCCTGAGTTAAGGAATAGAATTACATTGCTGTATAGCCACCATCAACTGGCAAGATTACACCATTTACATAGCTTGAGAGTGGGGATGAGAGGAAGATAGCTGCTGTATCGAGCTCGCCTTCCTTTCCGTATCTTGCTTCAGGAATCATAGTTCTTGCATAGTTCTGGAAGAACTCGCTGTCGAGTGTTTCCTTTGTGAGTGGGGTTTCGAAGTAACCTGGGCAGATAGCATTTACTGTGATGCCCTTGTCACCCCATTCAGCTGCGAGAGCTCTGGTGAGGTTTACAACACCACCCTTAGCTGCGTGGTAAGGAGATGCTGGAGCAATCTTGTTACCTACAAGGCCATACATGGATGCGATGTTGATGATTCTACCAAAGCCTGCCTTGAGCATTGCCTTGTTAGCTACAGCACGAGCAACCTTGAAAGAACCAAAGAGGTCGATCTGCATCTCATGCTCGAACTGCTCATCTGTA
>JAILRW010000124.1 GCA_024698005.1 Sphaerochaetaceae bacterium
AAAAAAAAATAAAAAATTCCGACAATAGATATTAATTCTGCGATATTATCAAAGTAGAGGATTTTCATTATCCTTATAGTTAATGAGGATTTTCATAATTAAAACATATAAATAAGGAGATATAATATGGAATTCAAAAGAAAGACTTCTAGTTTGTTTTCTATTACTTTAGTCGTTCTTGTAATTTCTCTTCTCGTCTTCTCTACCTCTTGTGTAGCAACTACAACAGAGAGTCCTAAAGCAGAAGCAGTGGTCGAAGAGAGTCCTAAAGCAGAAGTTGTAGCCGAAGAGTCAGGTAAGGTCGAGCCAGTCAGCGTTGCACCTGAGAAGCAAGCTAAGAGTTTCTCTTTTGTAAGAACTGAAGAAATCTTCGGAAATAAGCTTACATTCAAGGCTGAAAACGAACTCCTCGTTGTTGAATATCCTGCAGAAATTCAGGATTACGAAGTTTTCGATTTCTTCGTTGTTAAGGGTTCCAAATACGATACAACTGGTATAGAGATTATTGACATTGATAATGGAAAGCTCGCTGTTTCCTATCCTGACGCTTTTGAAGCTAAGGATGTCAACGCTGTTATTGACCTCTTGATGGTTGAACTCAAAGCTTATGTAGAAGAGCTCTATGCTCAGTACACATCCAATATGTTCTCCTTCGAGAGAGAAGAGAGATTCTTTGGTGAGAAGCTTAAGTTCGAGGCAGAAACAGGTCTCACAAAGGTTTTCTATCCTGATTATATCCCAGCTTCCAATATTTACGATTTCGTAATTGCTAAGCTTGCTGTATACCTTGATCAGATTGACTGTGTACACGTTATCAACGTAGCTCCTGGTCTTGTAGAAGTTGCTTACCCATTCTTCTTCACAGCTGAAGATGTTGATACTGCTATCGACCTCATCATGGTTGAGCTCAATGATTATGTAGGCGCACTTGTTGCTGCAGAGCAGGCTAAGGCTTTCAACATCGTAAGAACTGAGAGTATCATGGGCAGAGAGCTTGCTTTCAATGCTGTAAGAGGTATGTGTCTCGTTGGATATCCTGAAGAACTTACTGATAATGATATCGTCACCTTCCTCAATGACAGAGTTGCAGCAGTTGCTGGTGAAATCGAAGGCCTCCAGATTGGTAAGGTTGGTGATAATGTTCTTCTCGTTATCTATCCTAAAGATCTCACTGCTGACGATGTAAATGCAGCTATTGACTACTTGGTTGCAGAAATCAAGAGCTATGTAGGTCTTTAATGCCAAAGGCTGACATTTAATGAAATTCAACTCTCAGAGCATAAAAACTCTGGGAGTTTTATTTTAAATTTCTTTAAATATTGACATTCTCTTTTTTATACACGTAACCTTTAAGGTGTTTAATTTATTTAATCATTTAGTTCATATTTTTGGTGGTATAAATGAATTCAGTTTTTACAAAAAAAATTAAGTGTGCTGCAATTCTAATTGCAGTTGTTGGAATTCTTGTACTTGCTATGGGCTGTAGCAAGACAGAATCTGCGCCAAAGGCTCCTGTTGCAAGTGCGCCTGCTGCAGTGCAGGAAAAACCTGCTGCTGTGAGTGAAAAAAAAGTTGAAGTAACTGCAGAAAAGGAGAGCGCTCCTGTTGAAGAGAAGAAGGCAGAACCAGCTAAAGTAGCAGAAACTGCTCCAAAGGCAAATATCGTAGCTAGTGCAGCCAAGGCTGTCGCAGAAATCGCTCCAAAGGCAAAGGAAGCAGTTGCTACAAAGGCTGAGGCTGTTGCAGAATTCGCCCCAAAGGCAAAGGAAGCAATTGTTGCAAAGGCTGAGGCTGTTGCTAATGCTGTAGAAGAGAGCTTACAGAAAAAGGTAATTGAAATTGAAGAGACAAAGGCTGTTACAAAGACTGTCAATGTTTTCAATTCAACTCTTGAATTCTGTGTTGAAAAAGGTAAGGTAACAGTAAAGTATCCTGCAGCTGTGACAGACGAAGAAGTCATCGACTTTATCAAGGTTCTTGACGGTAAGTACGATACAACAGGTCTTGATATCTACAAGGTTTCCGATGGTGTTGTTTGTATAACCTATCCAGATGAATACGCTATCGAAGACGTAGTTCCATATATCGATGTTTTTGTTTCTGAGCTGATAAACTATATCAATGAGCTCTTCATTGAAGATAATGCAGCTGCAGCCAAGAGTGTTGAGGAAAAGGTCGTAGCAGAAGCTACTGAAGAGGCTAAAACTACTAAAACAGCTGAGATTACAGAAACTACCGAGTCTGCTGAAACTGCTGCAGTTCCAGCCCAGTCAGAAGAAGTAAAAGCAACAGATACTGTACCTGCAAATAATGCTAGAAAGACAAATGTCATGGTATCTGCTGATGTTGATTTTACTATCCCTAGCAGCTATGGATTCCATACATGCTCTGTAGGTCTTGGCATGGCCGTAGAAGGTATTGCAGGCAAGCCTGTTCTCGTAGAAGTTAATGCTGGAACCTATGCTCATCCAATCAAGGGCTGGAAGTATGTCTTGAAGAATCCTATCGGAGAACTGTTCAAGTTCAATACATATGATTCTGGTTGGTTTGCTGAAGCATTGGTTGGTACATATATCACAAAGAACAAGTTCACATTCTCCTTTGCAGCTGGTCCTAGATTCGTTATCGGACCTAAGGGTATCCCAGTAGAGAAGGGTCATGATGCTTCTGCATTCGGTGATGGATATGTATGGGACTTCTGTTTGAAGGCACAGGCTGGAGTTAGATATCAGATGTTCGAGCACTTGGGCTTCGCTCTCAAGGGTTTCATGACCTACATGTTCGAATCAAAGCTTGCTCAGTTTGGTGCAAAGGCTTCAATCATTTTCAAATATTAAGTTCACCAAATAAGAATAAATTAGCTCCCTGGATCATTTCCAAGGAGCTTTTTTTCGGGTAGGGAGGATTTGAACCTCTGACCTCCTGGTCCCGAACCAGATGCGCTACCACTGCGCTACTACCCGCTATGCCATCTAGAATAGAACTTGCAATTTTGTTTGTCAAACCGAAATAAAAGCCCTTTGCGGATTGCAAAGGGCTAGTTATCTTCGATTAGGATTTTACTTATTCTTGAAGTATCCGATTAGGTAGCAAGCGGCTGCAATTGCCATACCATTGAGGGATGGAACACCCCACTTGAGGAGGTTTGCAACAGTTGCACCCAGGATTACACCAACAACTGCATACCAGTTTACAACAGTGGAAACAGCTGGATCATCATAGTCATCCTTGTTGAGGAAGTATGCGAGAACCAGGATGATACCACATGGTGGAAGGGTACAGTTGAGGATGTTGAGCCAGGAACAGAAGTTCCAGTAAAGCCAGTTTGCAGTAAGTGTACCGATGATACCAGAGATGAGAACCATTGGCTTCTTTTTTGTGTGGAAGATATTTGCAAAACCAAGACCAGTTGAATAGAGAGCATTGTCGTTTGTGGTCCAGATGTTGAGGCCAAGAACGAGAACTGCAAGATAGAAGAGGTTGAGGTTGAGCATTACCTCGAAGATATCGTTGCCACCTACATAGATGGAAGAAATACCACCGAAGAAGAACATCAGGGAGTTACCGATGAAGAAGGCAATTACAGTTGTGATAGCACCAGCCTTGCCACTCTTGGCAAATCTTGTGAAGTTAGGTGTTGCTGTACCACCTGAGACGAAGGAACCGATAACAAGGCCTGCACCAGAAATTACAGTAAGGGTTCCTGATGATTTTGCAAACTGTTCAGCCAGTGTAGCATCACCTCTGACTACTGCTAGAATCATAGCGACAGTACCAAGGATAGCAACAGAAGGAACTGCAATATAGCTTACAATTGTAAGGGATTTGATACCGAAGTAAGCAGAAGCTGTCATACAAGCACCTGCGATAATTACCAATGCCCATTCTGCTGTGGTAGAACCTCCGAGAAGCTCCTTGGCAACAGGGATAGCAAACATTGCAACACCTACGCCAAACCAACCGACCTGTGTAAGCGCAATCATTGCAGATGGAAGGTAAGAACCCTTCTCTCCGAAAGCCTTGCGAGCCAAAAGGTCCAAGCTGAAACCAGTCTTAGCACCTACATAACCAAGAAGACCTGTGTAGACTGCAAGAATTGCACCGCCAAAAATGAGTGCACCGATGAAACCTGGAAGATCAAGACCATCTGCAAGCTGCTGACCAACCCACATACTTGCGGAGAAGAAAGTGAAGCCCAGCATGATCATGAACATTGTGAGTAGACTTCTTCTTTCACTTTGAGGCACAGCGCTCTCAGCAAAGTCCACATCGACTTTTGTGTTTTCTGCCATATTTTTTTCCTTTATAGTAGTTTTTTAAATGAAGTATTTTTTCAGTGTTTCTCTGAATTCTCTGATCCTGTCAGATGCAAGCTGTCCAAGAGAAATATTCTCGCACGCTTGTATGAAACCCTTCTCCTGTTTATAGAGCCAGAGAGTTTCTTTCTTATCGAGATCGAGGTAGTGACAATCTTTTAGCCAATCTTCATAGGAGATGTCGAGATGATGACCAAGCTTTTCTTCCAGAAGCTTTGCCTTGTCAATCTTGTTTGCATTCTTTTCAATATGCTCCCAGAACTCAAGAACTTCGTGGATATGTTCCTTGATCTCATAGCGTCTGGCACCTCCATCATAGATAGTGCACTTCTCGAAGAGAGGATTCTGCATAGAGAGGGTCTGTCTTCTGAATTCAGGAGATATGATTCCACCTTTCCAGTAGAAGTCGACATTTGCAAGATTGATTCCAGAAACACCCTTATCTCCTTCTTCATAGCAGCTGAAGATTCCTTCGTAGTAGATGGTTATGAAGCCCTTGAAGTCAGGCCAATAGCTTCTGATTTCCTTTGTAAAATCTTCAAGCAGGTCTATTCCCTTTGTACCACCTATAGTGAAGAAGATAATGTTCTTAAGCTTCTGTCCATTCTTACGATAATAATCGATAAGGTATCTAAGACAGTGAAGGAGGGTGGCTCCAGAAGCGATGATGTCCCCAATAAGGAGGGTGCTATCTGGAACAAGTGCAATCTTGTCATACTTGATTTCAAGTCCTGCAATTGAGCCATTCTTGAATACTCTTTCGCTAGAAAGGAAGCTGATATCATGAACTCTTATATGCTCATTCCAGCAAGCCTCTTCCAGTGGATAATTGAGTGCTCCTCTCAATATGGAAAGAATATTTGCCTGATGTATGCACTTCTTTTCCTTCAGGAAGTAGAGCATCTGAGATGTAGAGTGGACCAAAGAGCGATAGACATCAAAGCCAACAACTTCTGGTTGGTTCATCAATTTTCTAGTCTCTGCTTCGGATACAATGTAGTATTCGTTCTGGTAACTAGAATGCTTGAGACTGTAACAGGAAACACCCTGATCTAGAAATTCACGCGAAAGCTGCACTTTTTCCCAGTTCTGATCCATAACCTCTCCTATATAACACTGTTCGCTATGATATTCAGTATGTTTTTTTCTGTCTATCTATGCGTTAAGTGATATTTTATTTTGACGCTAAAAAAGAGAGACACCACGAGGGTGTCTCCATCTATTATTCACTCTTGATTTTGATTATCTTCTTTGCAGGGATTTCAACCTTTACTTTGTTGCGAATGAGATAACATTGATGAATCTTCATATCGCGCTCGAAATCCTTTCCGATAGTCTCCTTGGAAATATCTTCAACAGAGAACTTTTCCAGAATCCTTTCATCCATCTTGAAGCGACGGAAGTTGTTGCTGAAGATGAGAAGGCCATCCTTTTCAAGGTGCATCATACAAGCTTCGATAAGTCTTACATGGTCTCTCTGAACATCGAAGGTGTCTCTCATCTTACTGTTGGAGAAGGTTGGAGGGTCACAGAAAATAAGGTCGAACTTATCATATGTGTCCCAAAGGAAGTCCATGACATCAGACTTGTAGAAGAAGTTATCGAAGTCAGTGGAGAAACCATTTACACGGAAGTTCTCATGGGCCCAGTCAAGATAGGTTGCTGAAGCATCGACACTTGTTGTGTTGATGGCCCCACCCTTGGCAGCATTCAGAGAAGCTGTGGCAGTGTAGCAGAAGAGATTGAGGAATCTCTTTCCCTTTGAATTCTCCTGGATGAACTTTCTGATTGGTCTGTGATCCAAAAAGACACCTGTATCGAGATAGTCAGTGAAGTTAACAAGGTACTTGAGCTCATTTTCATTGACAAGATAGAACTTATTGGATGAAGCGAGCTTCTTGTACTGTTCTTTTCCCTTCTGCTGGGTTCTCTGCTTTACATAGATGTTCTCAAGGTCGATACCGGTTGCTCTCTCTGTTGCGAGCACAAGCTCGTTAAGACGGCGTTCTGCAGTCTCAACTTCGATTGTTGATGGAGCTGCATACTCCTGAAGATTTACCCATTTGCCCTCATAAATATCAATTGCGGCAGAGTACTCTGGCATATCAGCATCGTAGATTCTATAGCAGGTGACGCCTTCGGCTTCCATCTTTGGCCTGATCTGGTCAAGATTCTTCTTGATGCGATTATAGGCCATCTCAGCTCCTGATGAGAGAGGCTGTGAAAGACGTTCTGCCTTTCTCTGCTTTGCTCTTTCTATGAAGGCTTCTTTCTCTTCTTCTGTGAATACATAGTAGTGAGCCAGCTGACAGAGGATTCCACCATTGTAAAGAGAATTAGTTCTATCTGGCTTCATATCAATATTTGAAAGCAGTTCGCTGTCACCACAGAGGATGGAGACCTTCCACCCTCTAAATGTTTCCTGCATTCTCTGGCCAATGAGGGTATAAAGCTTAGTTGTGTTCTCACTTACTCTCATGCCGTAAGGAGGGTCAGTAACGATGTAGCCCCTTTCAGCTGGAGCTTCTTCCATCTGAGTAAAATCCTTGATGTCGAAGGAAACCAGATCATAGACATTTGCTTTCAGAGCAGCCGCTTTTGCAGTTTCAACTGCAACACGGCTGATATCAGAAGCGTAGATCTTGATCTCTCTATCTCTTGCCTCCTCTGCAGCATCTCCAAGTTCATCGATGAGCTTGTTATATGTTTCTGGTTCAAATGATGGGAACTTCTCGAAAGCATATGGAATCTTTCTGAGAAGACCTGGTGCGATATTTGCAGCCATCAATGCAGCTTCTACTGGAATTGTACCAGTTCCACAGAATGGATCTAGAAGTACTCCTGGTTTTCCTTCTTCTACGCTCTTGTACCATTCAGTGCGGTAAAGAAGGGCAGCAGCGAGGTGCTCCTTGAGAGAGACATCGAGATTGTCACTTCTATAACCTCTCTTGTAAAGACCTTCGCCAGAGAAGTCTACGTAGATAATTACTCTGCTTGCTCTGATATGTACATGGAAGGTGATATCTGGATTTTCAGTATCGATGTTAGGACGTTCCTGATTGAACTTGTCCCTGATTCTATCAACAATTGCATCCTTGACTCTTAGAGCAGCGAAATGGCCATTCTTGAGCCATGGGCACATCTGGATTGTCTGTGTGATAGCAAAGGTTTTCTCAGGGCTTACCCAATTTTCCCAGGCAAAGTCGAGAGCTTTTTCGTAGAGTTCATCAGGGCTGTTTACATCCTCGTCAAAGCAGAGGGCCATGAGGAGTCTTGATGCGACTCTGGAAGTTAGACAGAAGCGATATCCTGCCTCAAGCGATCCGGAGAACTGTACTCCGGAAGAAGTTGGACGGACCTCATTGGCACCAGCCTTGAGGGCCTCCTTTGCAACTAGATCAGACTGGTTGGCAGCTGACTGAGCAAAATAAATCATTACTTTTCCTCCTTGTCAAAGAGCGTTTCCACGTCGCTCTTTTCGAAGCTATATGTACTGCCGCAGTTAAAGCACTCGAGATTCAAAGGGAAGGAGCCTTTCAAAATCTCCTCTTTTTCTTTCTGCGGTAATGTCTTCAAATATTTTTCAAATCCCTTTTTAGAGCAAGGGCAAGAAAAACCGATATGTGAGTGAGCAAGCTTTCTTGGCTTGAACTCTGCAAAATTGGAAAGTACATACTCCTCTGCACTTTCATTTCTTGAAAGAGCAAGCCCAAGGTTGGAAATTGTTGAGCTCTTCTCCTGAAGTGTTTCAAGGATCTTTTCATCACAGCCAGGGAGCGCCTGTATGAATAGGCCACCTGCTCCAATGATGTTTCCCTTGTTATCGAACTTCAATGAGATATAGAAAAGGGTTGGAGTCTGTTCACTTTCGTTGAAGTAAAGTGCTAGATCTTTTGCAATATTTCCATAGCTCATCATTACAGTTCCTGTTACTGGCTCTTTGGAGCCTTCAAGAATCTTGGAGATAGAAATAAAGCCAGGTCCAAAGAGCTCGGAGGTGTCCAAGCTTGTCAAAGGCTTTTCTAGAGGAATTGGGTTGTTAAGAAGATAACCTCTTACTGCGCCACAGGCCCAGCTTTCAACGCTTATTCCCTTGATAGGGCCACCACACTCTATCTGGAGTTGGATCCTGTCATTTCCTTTGACGCAGGATGAAAGCAGGATGCCTGCAATGTAGGCCTGTCCTAGTACGTAGCTTTCAAGTAGTCCTGTCTTGTGATTTGCTCTCATCTGGTTGACGAGAGTAGTACAATTTGCTGCTGTCAATCTGATCTGATCATCAGCAATTAGAAATATATCCCTTCCATCCTCAGTAATATTCTCGAGGTGGAGCATTAAATCCTTGTCCTGTATAGGTGTCTTTAGCATGCTAGAGATTATCATTAAATTAGCTCTGTTGTTCAAGACATAAAAACTACACTATTTCTCCATTTGAATATGAAAATAATGTGTTACCTTGACTGTAGTTGGGTTATTTATTGATATTTAGATGGTATTAATGGAATAGTTCTATCCCTGCATTTGAATTTGTCCTCAGTTTTTCTTTTGTTTATGTTATATTAGAGGTGGCAATTTCAAAGCAGTAGATTGCATTAAAGAGGTGGGCGTGTTCATGAGAGGAAACAGTAGGATGAAGAAGGGAAAGGTTGGAAAGCTTGTAGTCTCTGGCCGTGACCACCTCTTTGTCCTCATTGGATTGACAATTGCATTTATTACCCTTATTTCTCTTATAATTTGGCTGACCTCATCTCTGCTTCGTGTTGAGA
>JAILRW010000158.1 GCA_024698005.1 Sphaerochaetaceae bacterium
GCTGTTGATTCCATAGAAGTTATAGTCATCATCGATGTGACCATTTTCTGAAGCAGAACCTGATTTTGTAATTACCACAGGATTACCATCACTTCCCTTGATAACTAACTTACCTCCATTAATCACGAGGAATACAACTTCGTCTGAAGAACCAGATGCTGTGTTATACTCACCTTCTGTAATTTCTACAGTGCAATTATCGATAATGTAGGATGCGTTGATAACAACCTTTCTGTTATCAAAACTGAGGCGTACACCACCACTGTAGATTGTGTTTCCATCAGTATCCTTGAGCTCTGTTGCCTCTTTTGCATTTGCTGTTGTCTGCTTACTGCTACTTTGTCCCATAGGAGGCATTCCACCTTCTGGTTTTGAACCACCAAAAGGCATACCCATTCCAGGGCCACCCTTTGGAGCACCACCTGGTGCACCCATCTCTGCCTTCACACTTACCTCTTCAGAACTTTGGCAAGCAACAACTGAGAGAAGCAGGATAGAAATAATAATTAAATATAATATCTTTTTCATTTTAATTTTTCCTTACATGGAAGAATGATGTCATGTAAGGAAAAATGGCTCAATATTGAATATGGTGAACAGTTAAAGGGATTGTGTTGATTTCTTGTTGTTTACAGTAGCAGGAACCAGACTCTATTCTTCCACCAACCATTGGTAGGCTGGTACAACTTTAATTGTCTTACCTTTTTCGACAATCTCGTAATCATCATGATATGTAATTAGAGTAAGATCCTCACACCCTGTCTTTTTTGAAGCTAGTAGGAGTCCTTTCTTTTCTCTATTTAATGTCTTCTTGGAAGAAAATATCATAACTCACTTGTATTATCTTCTTTACTGTCCTTCCACTGCATACAATAAAAGCCTTACTAGATTTCAAACTGCACTATTTTCGTTTTTTTGAGATTTTTAACTTCACTATTTTATATATTATCTAGAACTATTTTAAACATCCTATTTTAATGTATTATTTGATATGCTTGTAGTATAGATGTGAGGAAACAGTAAATGAATAACCTATATGAATATCTTAAGTGGCGTGGAGATCTTTCTTTCAAGCAAGATCCATTGAATGAAGTTGATGCCGTTATATTTGCATGGCTTTCATACTTTAAACTTGAGGAACTGGATTATTCAGCATTCATAGGAAAGGATCTCTCTTCTATCGTTTCTCTATACGAAAATGTATATGACAAGCTTGAAAAGAAGGACAAATCAAATGGTGTCATAGCAAGTTCTGCTGCCTCCTGTCTTATTGCTACACTAGTTGAATATCCTCGTTTCAAGAATGTAAAAGTTTCAGAATTCAAATCACTCTATGACACGAAGAATAGTATTCAGTTTGCAGTAGTTTCATATAGTATCGCAGAGGGCGTTGAAGTTGTTGCCTTCCGTGGTACTGATACATCAGTAGCTGGCTGGAAGGAAGACTGCATGCTAAGCTTCATGGAAGCTTTGCCTGCACAGGAGATGGCACTGGAGTTTTTGAATAGTAGATTCAGTGAGGCTGATAAGTTCTATGTCACAGGACACTCCAAGGGTGGAAATCTTGCTATATATGCTGTCATGAAAGCAGATAGCAAGGGATCTGGAAAAATTAAGGCAATATATAATTTTGATGGTCCAGGTTTCTGTTTCGATATAAAGGAAACTCCTAACTACCCTGCACTTTCAAAAAAAGTTCACAGCTTCCTTCCACAGGAATCTATCGTAGGCATGCTCCTTGAGCATGTAGAAGACTACAAGGTTGTAAAGAGCTCAAGCGTAGGCATACTACAGCACCTACTCATCCATTGGAACATCATGGGAAAGAAGCTTGTTACTCTGGACAAGAGAGCGAGGTCGAGTGTCATGATCGACTCTATTGTTTCTACTTGGCTTGGCAATGTTTCATTTGAGGAACGCAAAGAGTTTGTATATGCAATCTTTGATGTGCTAGAAAAAGCCGGCATTGAATACTTTAATGATCTGACAACGGATAGCTTTACCAAGCTTGGCGCAATAATGAAAGAGATGGCCCATATGAAACCGGAGCAGAGGAAGATGGTCCGCTTATATCTTACAGAGCTCATGAAGGTTTCATCAGACAGCATTATCTCCTCTCTTTCGAAGCCAAAACTACTGAAATAATTATTTGTAAATCTAAATAAAACTAATATTTTTAAGAAACTATCTCTTAAAAAGTGTAGATCTCACCCTGTTTTATCTCTTAAAAAATGTAAAAACAACCTAATCTTATCCATTAAAAAATGTGATTTTAGTTCAATTTATGTCTTAAAAATTGTAATTTTATGATTACAATATCCCTTAAAAAGTGTAAAATATACCTAGAGGTATCGCATGGAACGTTTTGCAATGGAAGAACTTAAGGCTTGGAAAGAACGATCAAATAGAAAACCCCTGCTACTTATGGGAGCAAGACAGGTTGGAAAAACTTGGCTTATGAAAGAGTTTGGTCGATTAAACTATGCAAAGACTGCTTATATTTCATTCTTCAATAATAAGCGTGCATCGGAAATCTTTGAGTCAGGCTTTGATTTGAAACGTATCATATTAGGTTTGACAATAGAGTCTGGTGTAGAGATATTGCCAAATGACACCCTTATCATCTTTGATGAAATTCAGGATTCTCCAAAAGTTCTAGAATCATTGAAGGTCTTTTGTGAAGAAATGCCTGAATATAATATTATCGCAGCAGGTTCCCTGTTAGGAGTTGCTCTACATGAAGGAATTTCCTTTCCGGTTGGTAAAGTAGAGATAATGCATTTGTATCCTCTGAACTTCAGAGAATTTCTATTAGCTGTAAACGAGGAGACTCTCGAGAAGGCTCTCGAATCAAAAGATCCAGAATTGACTAACATTTTTCATGATAAGTATCTTTTCTGGCTTCGTAACTATCTTTTTATTGGAGGAATGCCTGCAGTAGTCGAAGCTTTTAGGAAAAATAAAAAATATAAAGAAGTTCGATCAATACAATCTGATATTCTATCTCAATACAAAGGAGACTTTGGAAAACATACTAAAGCAAGAGAACTAACCAGAATTAATATGGTATGGGATAGCATCCCTATACAGCTGGCAAAAGAAAACAGGAAATTTTTCTTTGGCAAGATGAGTTCTGGTGCAAGAAGAAGTGAATACGAAGTGGCTATTCAGTGGCTACAGGACAGTGGACTGATCTATAAAGTTCATATGGTAAATAAACCAATGTTTCCGCTAAAGGCATATCAAAGTCTATCTTCATTCAAATTATTCTTCTTGGATACAGGGCTACTTGGGGCCATGAGTGAACTTAGTGAAAAAGTAATCATTGAAGGCAATGAAATATTCGTGGAGTTCAAAGGTGCTCTTACAGAGCAATATGTACTTCAACAATTGGTTTCAGACACTCAATACACACCTTACTATTACGGCACAGACTCAACGACATTTGAACAGGATTTTATGATCCAGAGAGATTCAGATATCATCCCAATAGAGGTAAAAGCAGCTGCAAATGTAAGGTCAAAAAGTCTGAAATTCTATATTGATAAGTTTGATCCAAAGGAAGCAATACGCTTCTCTGCCCTTAAATACATCAAGCAGGACAAACTCGTTAATATTCCACTATATGCTGTTTGTTGGTTATAGATTTATCAGGAGTAGGTTTTAATTATCTTATCTGCAACCTCTTTCTTTGAGATGCAGTAATCCATAGCCTGTTTTTCTATGTATCTATGGGCCTGTGGTTCATCCATCTTCAGAACCGATATAAGTAGCCATTTTGCCTTGTTGACGATGCGGATTTCCTTCATCTTGTCTTCAACAGATAGCGTCTTCTTTTCAAGCTTCTTTATCCTCTCTCTGAAACTTGCCATCCACTCAAGAGCCTGGTTCACAGAGGCTCTGTTGAGTGGTTTTGAAAGCGTAAGCACACCAGTT
>JAILRW010000058.1 GCA_024698005.1 Sphaerochaetaceae bacterium
CTGGAGATATTACAGTCAAGAAAGGTGATGTCATCAGTCTGTTTGCTGAAGGAGAGACTCAGACATATGATAAATATCTCAGTATCCAGTGCACATCTGACTGCTATGTGTATGGAAACGTGATGAGTATTCTCGATCCTGTGAACTATGCAACCGATACTGATATTTCAGTGGCTTTTGCTTTAGCTGGATTGTTCAAGGATAATACTTTTATAAAAAATCATGGTACAAAGGAACTGATTCTGCCAGCTACTACCTTATCAGTTGCTTGCTATTATGAAATGTTCTATGGCTGTACAGGGCTAACAGCAGCACCTGAACTACCAGCCACTACCTTGGCAGTTGGTTGCTATTATGAGATGTTTGCATACTGTACAAATCTATCTGAAGCACCGGAACTACCAGCCGAGACCTTGGCTGACTCTTGCTATAATGGAATGTTCCATGACTGTAGAAATCTAACAGGGGCACCGGAACTACCGGCCGAGACCTTGGCTGACCGTTGCTATTTTGGAATGTTCTGTAGATGTACAAATTTAACAGAGGCACCAGAGCTTCCAGCCACTACCTTGGCTGACAATTGCTATAACTATATGTTCCAAGGTTGTGAAAAGCTAACAGTAGCACCAAAACTTCCAGCAACTACTTTGGCATATCGTTGCTATTTTGAGATGTTCTTTCAATGTACAGGTCTAACTGAAGCTCCAGAGCTGCCAGCTACGACCTTGGCTGAGAATTGCTATGAGCTCATGTTCTTAGAATGTAAAGCGCTTGAAAAGGCCCCAAAATTGCCAGCCCCAATCTTGGTTGACTCTTGTTATAGGGGAATGTTCACGAGCTGTTATGCCCTTGAGTCAATAACCTGTCTTGCAACAACAAATATCAATTCTAACAGTTTAGGAGGCTGGTTAGATGATGCAGGTATCAATGCAACAGGAAAGAAATTCTATAGAAGTTCAGAAACAGCCTATGAAACATGGCAATCGTATGTTTTAGAAAGTGATGGTTGGACTATAGATGTGTACAATAACTAATTAATTATTTGATTTTAATCAATGTCGGCTCTCAATTCATATTGGAGACCGACATTTTTGTTGTGTCAGCAAATAATTCCACATCTCGAGGAGGTTTCAGAAAGCTTATTGCTATACTTAGAAAAAAGAAACTCCTTGTAACCTAGATGTAACCATCCAAAGTTGCTCTATAGGAGAATAAGGAGAACAAAAGGATGAGCGGAGAATCATCCATACGAAATGAAAATGCAAATAATAAATAATGATTGTACCAAAGGGTTACCCCTGAAAAATAAACCATAAGATAGGCCAATATTTATGATTTACTTTATGTTTTTAAACTTCTATTACATCATTAGAATTTGAATGTTCGGCTGAAGGCTATATAACCAACAGCATTCAAATGGTACATTCTCTCTGTGAAAAGAAAGTTGATAAGATGACTTTCTTTTTCGCCGTTCTTGACAGTTACTATGTGATCAAGAGTTGCAATATTGTAATATCCATGTAGTCCTATACGGCAGGTAATTCTATCCTTCAGAATTATCCAGAATCCTGCATCGAGATCGAGAGCAATCTTTATATCCCTATGAGAATAAGTAGTGTTTTCTGAGAAGTTTCCATAATTATGTGCTTCTATATTAATTCTAGGTCCCAATGATGTATAAAAGCTGACCGATTCGTTGAATCTATGTCTTATTGCTGGACCCATCATTATGGCAAACTTGAAGTTCCTGTTAAATGACCAGTCTTTTTCTTTGTTTTTTGCATTCTTTTCTTCGTTGCTCTCTGGTTCGTTCGTGTTTGTTATGTTAAGTCCACTCGTTGTTGTTGTATCAAAATTAGAATCCGTTAATTCTGATGTAATACTCTCATCAATGTTATTTTGTTTTTCAAGTGAATACGCCCAGGCATTTACTGTGAAAAAGGAATTTAAAGAGGTGCGAGGAGCTTGTGCTCCAAAGCGGAAAATAAAACCTGTAGAGTTGCGTTCTATATCGAAACCAAGGATTGTATAGTCGACACCGAATACATTGCTATTACGCTTTCCTAAAGTATCTACAATAGTAGTAGCGATATTTAGCTCAAACCTATCGAAATCTTTTGCAAAAGAAGTTTCCGCTACAATGAGAATAATCATTGTAATCAGGAAACATTTTTTCTTCATTCTCCAATTATAATCTAAAAAAATGGTTGCCATGAAGATATAACTTAAAGAAAGACCTCATTTAGGCTATCATATTCGCATGGAACGGCTCGATAAGGTCATTAGTGGTAGTGGAAGACTCTCAAGAAAAGAGTGTAGAAGCTACGTGAAGCAAAAGAGAATAACCGTAGATGGTGAAATAGCAACCTCTGTCGATATGAAGGTTGATAAGGACAGATCTGAAATCAAAATTGATGGAGATCTGGTTCTGACAAGAAGACGAATGGTTGCTATTTTGAATAAGCCATCCGGCTATGTGACAAGCACAGAAGACCCTAGAGATAAAACAGTGATGGCCTTAATTCCAGAAGAGTACCGATATCTTGAACTCTTTCCTGTAGGACGGCTTGATAAGGAAACAGAAGGCTTACTTGTCATGACCAATGATGGGGAGCTCGCACATCGCCTCATAGCGCCAAAAAATGGGGTCAGAAAGGTCTA
Source organism: Sphaerochaetaceae bacterium (assembly GCA_024698005.1). GTDB lineage: Bacteria > Spirochaetota > Spirochaetia > Sphaerochaetales > Sphaerochaetaceae > Bullifex. Next base: position 2,662 of record JAILRW010000058.1, read on the forward strand.
CTTTGCCCGCTTTGAAGGTAATCTTGTGCCTGAGGATGTAGACGCGTTCAGAGAGGGCCTTACGCTCAAGGATGGTCAGGTTTGTCTACCTGCAGAAATCTGCAGCTACAATGATGGTTGCCTTATTCTTATAAGGGAAGGTAAATATCATCAAGTGAGAAGGATGATGGCATCAAGGGGAATGAAAGTCACATATCTTGAAAGGGTGATGGAAGGTGATCTATCTCTAGCAAATCTTGAGCGGGGTGGTTTCAGGGTGCTGACAGCTGAAGAGGAAAAACTTCTCTTTTCAGAGGAAAAACCTTATGTCTGAGACTTGACACTTTTTTCAACATGAGCAATACTCTTAATTCGTTACGGGATGTCGCCTAGCGGCTATGGCGTCTGCTTTGGGAGCAGAATATCGATGGTTCGAGTCCATTCATCCCGACTCTAAGGCTTCTGAAATTTTCAGGAGCCTTTTCTTTTGCTCTTTGCAAAAGGCTCTTGACACTTTCTCTCTGTTAATCGATACTCTCATTCGTTACGGGATGTCGCCTAGCGGCTATGGCGTCTGCTTTGGGAGCAGAATATCGATGGTTCGAGTCCATTCATCCCGACTTTGAGGCTTCTGAAATTTTCAGGAGCCTTTTCTTTTGCTCTTCTCTTGAGAGCAAACTTTTAATGTACTAGTATCATCAATATGGATCTGACCGCCTTCAATATTTTATCTGACAGCTATCCTGAGGATATAAAGTTCCTGGTAAATGATGATAATTTCCAGTTCATCATTTGTGTCATTCTATCTGCACAGACCACAGATAAGAGAGTGATGGAAGTAACTCCAATGCTTTTTGAGAAATATCCTAATGCTGCATCTCTTGCCAAAGCGGATTTGGAAGCTGTAGAGGAGATAATTAGGCCTCTAGGCTTTTTCAGGGCCAAGGCTAGAAATATCATAGGTTTTGCTCATGAAGTTGATAGGCTTGGCTATATTCCAGATTCGATAGAGGAGCTTGTTAAGCTTCCTGGTGTTGGTAGAAAGACAGCCAATTGCTACCTTGAGCACATAGGCCGTCCTGCTGTAATAGTTGATACTCATTTCAAGAGAGTGTGCTACCGTCTAGGCTATACAGATAGCAAGGACCCAGATAAGGTAGAAAAGGATATTAGAAGGATTGCTCCTGAAGAGAAGTGGAGCCGTATGTCCATGGTGCTGAATGCTTATGGACGCGATGTCTGCCACTCCCAGAGACCTGATTGTGAAAACTGCCGTGTCTCTTCCTATTGCAAGAGGAGATAGCCCTCTTCAGAGGACTCAAGTAGGGCAAGAGAGTAGGTGTTAAGGATCTTTAAATCAAGCGCTTTAGGCTCCTTATCTCTTGTGAAGAAGAGCCCAGAAGGGCCACATGCTGAGTACTTCTCCTGCAGCATTCTGAGGTCAGTTTTGAAAATGTATCCAAGATCGGTTTTTGTTGCCTTGCTTTCAAATTCAAGAGATATATTGAATTTCTTTCTGTCCACTCCTTTTTTATCCGTATAGCCGATTATTACGACAGGTGGCATGATATAGAAAGAGCCATCGCCAGTTCTTTCAAGATGGGCTTTCTGGAGCTTTCTGATGGCGATTCTGTCGTTCAAATTAGGTAGTAGTACGAGAAGATTGGGCTTCATGGTGCGTATTATAAAGCACCATAAAGAAAAATGATACAAAGCTATTTACAAAAGAAAGTAGAGTTGATAAAGTAGTTAGGCGTTGCGACATGAGAATATATTCTGCATATGCTCGTGATCATGGATCACTCAGAAGGTTCTCGCCGCAAGTAAAAAGAACATAACCAAATTAAGGTGGATAATAATCATGGCTAGAAGATGTGATATTTGCGGTAAGGGAACTGTTTCAGGTAATGTCGTTACTCGTAAAGGTCAGGCAAAGAAGAAGGGTGGTGTAGGTCAGCACATCGGTGTAACAACAAAGCGTGTTTTCCGCCCTAACCTTGTTTCTGTCAAGACCCTCATCAAGGGAACTCCTACAACCATTAAGGTTTGTACTCGCTGTCTCAGAACTGGTGCGTTCACAAAGCTTGTATAATCAAAACTCCCTTGATAAAGCAGAGGCTCTGGTAAATTCCAGAGCTTTTCTTTTGTTAACTCAAATCAATGCAAAGAGGTACAGCTAGTACTTCTTTGTTTTTTTCTTTTCGTGTAAACTTGCCCCAAAGGTGATGCTCATAGATGGAAAATGCAAGAATCCACGCGCTTGAAGGCGCAATGCTTACCAGCCTAGCGGGGCTGGAAAAACTGATAAAGATAGAGAATCTTTCAGAGGAGAAGACCCAGGTCTTCGTCATTTCTCCTATCCACTCAGGTCCTCTCTGCTTTGATGATCTTCTTTTTAGTGCTAGACAGAGAGATGAAAAACTCTGGGGTCTTCTTGAAAGATCACAGCAGGACTGGCTCGATCTGGTTACCGAATGTGGAGCAGATAGCGACGAAAGTGTCATTGGCACCATGAGAAAGGGTTTTGAGGATATGGAAGATATCCTTCGCTCTGTTTGGTTGCTTGGAAGTATTTCTCATGCTACACACGATTTCTTTGCAGGGCTCACTTCTGATTTCCTGTCCCTTATTGCCACTTCTTTATTCAAGAAGAATGGCAAGAAGTGCTCTGCTATCACAGCAGATGAGGCTGTAGCACTCAATAGCTTTGAGAGCAGTACTGTTCTTGTCTATGGCAAGCTTCTGCTCCCAGGAAAAATCAAACTCAAGAAGATTGAGGGAGAGGCTGAATACACAGCAGCCTTAATCGCTTCAAAGACCCACTCTGCTATCACATATTGGAACAACCGTTCTCTTTTATGCACTGCCAGAAGGAAGGATATCCCATCTGCAAAGGTAATAAAGACCATGACCTATGCAGAAGCAACTGAGCTGTCATTCTTTGGTGCTCCTATTGTACATCCACACTTCTTTATCCCTGCTCAGTCTGCAGGTCTGGATGTCCAGCTCAGATACTGGGGTGAGATCGAGAATGAGGGTACAGTAATTACAAGTGTAGCTTCACCTAAGACAAAGAAGAGCGCTCCTGTAAAAGCATTCTCTGTAATGAGAGATATTTCAATAATCAATATTGAAGGCGCAGGTATGTCCGGTGTGCCAGGTATTTCATCAAGGCTCTTTACTTCCCTTAGAGCAAACGATATCTCTGTCATCCTTATCAGCCAGGCTTCAAGTGAATACTCAATCTGTTTCGCTGTTCCCGCAAATCAGGTAGAGGAAGCACAGGTCTGTGTAGAGGCTGAGTTCAGAGATGAGATAGAGAATCATCAGATCGCTTCTGTCACTGTAATGAACAGTGTTGCTATCATCGCAGCTGTTGGTGAAGAGATGACTGGTTCTATCGGTGTTTCAGGAAAGTTCTTCTCTGCTCTCGCAAGAGCTGGTGTAAACGTAAAGGTAATTGCTCAGGGTTCAAGTGAAAGAAATATCTCTGCTGTTATCAGAGAGAAGGATTCGGTAAGGGCACTCACTGCTCTGCATGCAGCATTCTTCCTGTCCGCTCAGGCTCTATCTGTTGGTCTATTTGGACCTGGTAACATTGGAGGAACACTCCTTGACCAGATAAGAGATGAACGCGATAGACTCAAGAAGCAGTTTGATATCGATATAAGGATCAGAGGCATTGCCAACAGCAGAAAGATGCTTCTTTCAGAAGAGGGTGTTGATCTTGATAACTGGAGAGAGCTCTTTGAGACAAAGGCTGTAGCTTTGGATACTGAGGCATTCCTTGATCATGTAGGAGCTGAATACTATCCACATGCTGCAATTGTTGACTGTACCACAAGCCCAGTGCTGGCAAGCTCCTATGTCGAGCTTCTGGAAAGATTCCATGTAATTACTCCTAACAAGAAGGCTGCAACTGGTAGCTATGAGTATTACAAGGCAATAATGGACAAGACCAACAGCAGTGGAAAGAGATTCTTGTATGAGACCACAGTTGGTGCAGGTCTTCCTGTAATAAATACTCTCAATGACCTTATTCAGACTGGTGATGAGATTTACAAGATCGAAGGTATGGTTTCTGGTACTCTCGCTTGGCTTTTCAGTAAATATGATGGAAATACTCCATTCTCTGAATTGGTATATGAAGCTAAGAGACTTGGCTATACAGAGCCAGATCCTCGTGATGACCTCTCTGGTATGGACGTTGCCAGAAAGACTGTAATTCTCGCTCGTGAAATAGGCCTCTCTGTCGAGCTTTCAGAACTCGACATAACCTCACTTGTTCCAGATGCTCTCAAGGATGCATCCAAGGAAGATTTCTTGAAGAGACTTCCTGAAATGGATGAGGACATGAAGAGAAGATATGATGAGGCAAAGAGCCGTGGAATGGTTCTGAGATATGTTGGTAAGGTTGATCACGGCAAGTGTTCAGTTGCACTTGAAGAGTGTCCTCTTGACCACCCATTTGCTCAGGCTCAGGGAACTGACAATGTCATCGCATTTACAACAAAGAGATATCACGAGGGACAGCCTCTGGTCGTAAAGGGACCAGGTGCAGGCCCTGAAGTAACTGCAGGTGGAGTTTTCTCTGACCTGCTGAGACTTTCCGTCTACCTAGGCGCAGGTCTCATCTGATAGGAGATATAATATGTATTTTGTTTCAACTAGAGATAAGGAAAAGCAGAATAGACTCTGCGCAAGTGAGGCAATCCTTAAAGGGCTTGCTCCAGATGGAGGACTCTATGTTCCATCAGAGCTCCCTCAGCTTTCAAAGGATGTTAATGTAGATCTTCCATATGACGAGTTTGCCTATAGAGTTCTTCTTCCTTTCTTTGATGGGGACAAGAATCTTTCCAAGGAAGATCTCAGGGATATCTGCCGTGGTGCTTTCAACTTCCCAATTCCTCTTAACAAGCTTTCTTCTACTTCTGTTCTAGAGCTGTTTCACGGCCCAACAGCCGCTTTCAAGGATTTTGGTGCAAGATTCCTTGCTTTCACAATGGAAAAGCTCCTGGTAAAGAAAAATGAGAAGCTTTGTATTCTTGTTGCTACCTCTGGTGATACTGGTGGTGCAGTTGCTTCTGCTTTCTATAAGAGGCAGAACCTTTCTGTAAAGGTTCTCTTTCCGAAGGGAAGAGTTGCTGAGAGACAGAAGAAGCAGCTCACATGTTGGGGTGAAAATGTCGAATCCTATGAGGTAAGAGGTAGCTTTGACGACTGTCAGAGAATGGTCAAGAGCGCTTTTGTTGATAAGGACCTTTCTGGCCTTTCTTCTGCAAACTCCATCAACCTTGGTCGTCTCCTTCCTCAGATGGTCTACTATGTATATGCTTCAATGCTCTACGTAAAGCAGTATGGTAAGTCTCCTGTTATCATCGTTCCATCTGGAAACGTTGGAAACTGTACTGGTGCTTACTGGGCAAGAAAGATTGGCTCTCCTATAAAGAGAGTTGCTCTTGCAGTCAATGCAAATACAACCATTCCTGAATATCTTGAGAGTGGAAAGTACAATCCTCGTGATGCTATCAAGACAATTGCCAACGCAATGGATGTTGGTGCGCCAAGCAACATGGAGCGTTTGTTCGATCTCTTCAAGAGCTATGAGGAGATGTGTGAAAATGTCTCTGCCTGGTCTGTAAATGATGATGAAATCAGAAGGACTATCAAGGAAGTATACAGTGAAGAGAAGTATGTGATGTGTCCTCATACTGCCTGTGGCGAGAGAGTGAGAAGGGATCACTTTGCAGGTGAAGATACGATAATTGTATCAACTGCTCATCCAGCTAAGTTTGAAACTATTGTTGAGCCTTTGATCGGTATAACAGTTGAAATGCCTGCATCTCTTTCTTCTCTTATGGACAAGAAGAGTATTTATAAGGAGATCGATGCAGATTACCATCTACTCTTCTGATTGCTCAATAAAGACAAGAAAGGCGTCACTGTTCTGTGGCGCCTTTTGTCGTTTATAAGGTTTGTGTATGAGATAGCTGTAAGCCCACGCTTACGTTAACTTTCTTCTTTTTTACTCTTACATTCACTTCTTTCGTCTCTATAGCTTCATTCTCCCATGGTCTCATGTAGCAGAATTTAATCTTTGCATAGCCTTCCTTAAGAGCTGTGAAGTTGAAACTGTGAACTCCTCCAACTCCAACAAAGCCATCTTTTGCCTTGTTTTGCTTGTAGTTTTCAGAAGCAAGAAGTATACAGTCTCCTTCGATTTCATAGCTCCAGCTATAGCCAGTAGTAGGATTCTCTTCAAGTTCCAGAGTGAAATCATCACCTGGATGAACTTTGATTTCATCGCCATTTACGAAGCTGATACTCTTTGACTGACATGAGCAGAATAGTGCTAATGCTAATATCAGAAGTGCAAATAGTATTTTTTTCATCTGCTAGATACTCCTTCAATCATCCAATGTCCCTTAAAATAATACACTATGAAAAGTATTGCTGTCACTGTCCATGTTATTGGATAGCAGAGCATTATAGATATTATTCCAGGCCAGATTCTTGCCCCTGTGAACATCCAGAGGAATCTGAGAACACAGATTCCTGTTAGAGTGAGTACTGTCGATGTAAATACCTTTCCACACCCTTTGATGACTCCAGATAGAATTTCGATTGGGAGAAATACCATGTAGAATGGCACAACTATCTTTATTATTGTTACTCCTATTTCAATTACATTTATATCATCAGTAAAGAGTGCTACGAGATTACTTCCAAATGTAAGGTATAATAATTCAATAAGCACTGTGACGATCAGAGCAAGCAAGGTGCATTCCCACATTCCTTTCCTGATCCTTTCTCTGTTTCCAGCCCCATAGTTCTGGCCTACAAAGGTTGTTATGGAGATTCCAAATGCATTGTCGATCATCCAGAAGAATGCATCTATCTTGCTGTAGGCTGCCCAGGCAGCAACTGCATCGGTTCCAAGGCTGTTTACTCCTGACTGGATCAGTAGATTTGTAATATTGAAAAGTGCAGACTGAATGCCAACAGGAACACCTATCCTGATTATATCTCCAAGCTCCTTTATGTCGAACCCTATCTTCTTCCAGTTGATTTTGAAGCCATAATTCAAACGGAGAAGGTATATGAGTGTAAACAGCATCGAGACAGCCTGGGATATGACTGTTGCCAGTGCTGCACCTACGACACCCATATTGAAATATCCAATGAATAGGAAATCGAGGAAAATATTCACAATACTTCCTGTGATAAGGAAGTATAGAGGATGACGGCTATCACCAAGTGCCCTGAAAATGCCACAGCCCATATTATATAGGACCAGAGTCATGCTTCCTGCAAAATAGATCTTCAGGTAGGTGTTGGATATGTCCATGATCTCAACAGGTGTACCTATCAATGAAAGCATGTTTTTAGAAAGCAAGAAACCAAACATGGTTATTACGGTACCGCAAGCTAATGCTAGGGCCAATGATGTATGTACTGCCTTGTCTGTCCTTTCTGTATTGCCAGATCCATAGCGTTGCGCAATTATGACTGAAGCTCCGGATGATAGTCCAATAAAGAAGTTTATAAGTAGATTTATTATTACAGCAGTGCTTCCGCCAACAGCTGCAAGCGCTCCCTTTCCCAGGTAACGGCCAACAATAATGGCATCTGCAGTGTTGTAGAGTTGCTGGAAGAATGATCCAAATAGAATTGGAAAGAAAAAAGAAAGAAGAGCCTTTGCGATTGGCCCTTCAGTTATAAAATTATTTATACTGTTTTTCACAGTCGTGGATAATAGACCTAAGTTCAAAAAAAAGATATAGGATTTTCATTTATTTTTTACCCATTTGTATCTTTTAAATCTTTTTGTTACAAGACCAAATTCTATAGCTCTATCAAGTGCTCTTGTTACAGTATTTCTATCAAAATGAGTCATTCTCATGAGTCTTCTTATTATCTCTATTCTGCTATGAAAATATGGTATTCCTATCGCTTTCTTTACAATCTGTTCTCCCCTTGATTGTGTATATTTACCTTCACATCCATCACAACCAGAACACGCTTCCACAAGTGGCCTTCCAAGTGTTTGTATCAACTTGCTTCTTATGCAGCCATCTGTTGTGAATAGCTCATAGAGAGGGCTTTTATTAAATGGATTTAAAAGGACATATGAAGTGCTCTCAAGTCCATCTCTTCCAGCTCTTCCCGCTTCCTGTAGATAGTCCTGGCTGTTATCTGGTAGATAGAGGTGTATCACTGTTCTTACATGTTTTGAATCAACACCAAGGCCAAAGGCATTGGTTGCTGCAAGTACTGCTCCGTCTTCATCTCTGAACCATGCTTCTGTTTTTATTCTTTCATCCTTATCAAGTCCAGCATGGTAATAACGGGTGGGGTAGAATGCAGAAAGATAAGCTGAAACGATTTCGCATTTTTTTCTAGTTCCACAGTAGATTATTGCTTTTCTGCTCTGAACGCTTTCAAGAAGAGTTTTTATATCTAATAAAGGGAATAGTGATCTTACACGTCTGTAGATGATATTCTCTCTGTCTGCAGATGATATGAATACATAAGGATCATCAGTGAATATCAATTCTTTTAATCTATCTACTGTCTCAGTATTGCAAGTAGCAGAGAAGGCAAGGATAGCCTTTGGATTTAAAGTAGATATTGCGTGGGGAAGGTTGAGGTAGGCAGGACGAAAAGTCTCACCCCAGGAAATAACAGTGTGTGCTTCATCAAGAACTAGAAAGGAGAATTTATATTCCCTGAGGTGAGTTAGGATACTTTCCTGTGTCAGCATCTCTGGATTTGTGATTATAAGACGCGATTTCTTCAGTGAAAGCTGTTTGAAAGCATTCTGTTTTTCTTCCCAGCTCATTCCGCCCTTCAAGAGGACAAAAGGGATGTTTAGTTTCCTAAGCTTTTCTGATTGGTCATTCATCAATGAAATAACAGGAAAGATTAAGATGCTGATATCATTGGACAGATAAGAGGGAAGAAGAAAACAGATGGATTTACCAAAGCCAGTAGATAGCAGTGCTAAGAGATTCTCTCTTTTTGTACTGTTTTCGTAGTTATGAATCTTTTCTATAAGAAGTTTCTGGTTAGGTTTTAAACACCTTATGCCAAAGACCTTGAGCGCTGTATTATCAATAAAATCTAGATTATCTGTATCCATACATTAATCTAGTAATTAAATATAAATATTGTTTTAAAATGATAATAATAATCTGAAATCGGAATAATAAATATATTTAGAATATATTATATATTGTTGGTATATAACAGACTGTGATTATATATTTCTTAATTAATTTATTGAATAATAAGGAGATAAAAAATATAGGGTCCCTGAGGACCCTATTTAGAATCAGAATGATTCAATTAATTACTTTGCTGGCTTAGCAATGATCTTTGCAAGCTCTGGCTTCTTCTCGAGGTTACCTACGAGACCTCTAGCTCTTGCCTTGTTGACATAGTTAGGATCTTCGAAGGTGTAGTGGAAGTTGGTATGAACATCATATGTTCCCTTCATGAGAGCATATGCATCTTCAGTCATTACGAGCTCTTCATCGGTTGGGATGACGAAGATCTTGACCTTGGAGTCATCAGCACTGATGCATGTCTCAGCATTTCTGCAGTGTGAAAGATCGTTCTTCTCGAGGTCGAGCTTGATTCCGAGGTTTTCGAGGCCTTCACAAGCACCCTTTCTAACAGTCTCACCCATCTCACCAACACCTGCGGTGAAGACGATTGCATCTACCTTGCCATCGAGAACTGCATAGTAGGAACCGATATACTTCTTAAGTCTGTAGCACTCGAGGTCAACACCGAGCTGAGCCTTCTTGTCGCCTTCGCTTGCAGCCTTAGCAACATCTCTTCTATCAGACATGCCACAGAGACCTACGAGACCAGACTTCTTGTTCATAAGAGTATCCATTTCAGCAGCAGTTACGCCGAGGTTCTTGCACATATAAGGAACAATTGCTGGATCCATATCACCAGTTCTGGTACCCATTACAAGACCTTCAAGAGGAGTAAGACCCATGGATGTATCAACACAGACACCGTTCTTTACAGCACAAGCTGAAGCACCGTTACCAATGTGGAGGATGATGATGTTGGTGTCCTTGTTTTCCTTACCAAGGAGAACTGCAGCTCTCTTTGCACAGTAGAGGTGGCTGGTTCCGTGGAAGCCATATCTTCTGACATTGAACTTCTTATACCAGTCATATGGTACTGCATACATGAAAGCAGCTTCTGGCATTGTCTGGTGCCATGCTGTATCCATGACGATTGCCTGAGGTACGTTTGGCATGAGCTTTCTAGCTACTTCGATACCCATGATGTTTGCTGGCATGTGGAGTGGGCCAAGTGGGATGATCTCCTTGAGCTTCTCGATAACCTCGTCAGTTACGAGTGTGGACTTCTTGAAGTATTCACCACCATGGAGAACTCTGTGACCTACAGCACCGATTTCGTCGAGGGACTTGATACAGCCATACTTCTCGTCAACGAGCATCTTGAGAATGAGCTGGATAGCTTCCATGTGTGTTGGGCTGGAGAATCTTGTTTCATAGACTTCCTTGCCAGTTGTCTTCTGCTCGATAGTAGAATATTCAAGACCAATTCTCTCTACGATACCTACACAAAGTACGTCCTTGTTGTCCCAGTCATAGACCTGGTACTTTGCTGAGGAACTGCCACAGTTAAGTGTCAAAATAACCATATAAAAACTCCTGTTAAAAGATATTCTTTGCCAATATAGCTAAATACTTTAAAAATTTTATCTGTATTTAGAAAGTAAGGCAACACCAAAATCGGTATCATTACAACAGTATTACATTTTTCATGCTAGATAAGGCATGTTGATAATTTTGCTTCTAATTCTATGTTCATCTCTATTTGCTTCGTCTATTACATATTATCCAGATAGGACAGCTTTGACCTTTTATTCAGATAACCTATATGTGAATACCTACAGTAAGGAATTCAACTATAAATATAGAGGCTTCGAAGCAGGCCTTTTGGATAAGAGATATTACGAACGACTCTACTCTCCGTTTGCTGGAAAAACAGATCTGAGTGGAGTAGCTATAAAGCATAAGAGAAGCGAATTCTACCTCCTCTATGATCCAGTTGTCTCACCTGGATATTTCTACAGTGGAGAGCATTTGAAACTAGCTTTAGCCGCTAACAAAAGCAGTGATGGTAAGAATGTATTTCTGCTATCAAATGACCAAAGAGGAGCAGGGGAAGGAATCAGGGCAGATATCGCATACGAGGGGTCCTTATTATCTATTGGTTCTACAATCGGTTTTTTCAATGAGTTGGGTTTCAGATATGCCTTCCGGGGAGGAATTAGAAAGAACGGATTCGATGTAAACTATGTCAGAGGGGTATTCCCAGGGGAAGGTAGAGTATACGAAGAGTATGTAAGCGTCGCTTATAAAAGTAAGTATCTTGATGTATTGTATACACTTGGACGTGGAAGTGAGCCAATAAAGGTTGCGACATGGAGAGAGCGATATAGTAGAGAAAGAATAATACTCAAATATAGTAAGGGAGGCTTGGTATTGGATCAGAGAGGTGAATTTAGAAAGACAGGAAAGCTATCTTTCTCTAGTACAATCTCCCTTTATTATTCAAAATGGATGATTATCTGCAAAAACTTGGATGTGTTTTATTTCTCCTACAGAACCAAATATTTCAGTATCAGAATTGGCACAGATAGCTCTTGGGTATTCAAGTTATCAATAGAGAGAAAATCGCTGAGATTCTCTTTTTCGTTCTCTTCAAAAAACGAGGCCACTTGCTATCTGACATATAGATTCTAGAACTCGCCGAGAAGCCTTATTTCATATTCCAGATCTATGCCTTTCTTTTCCTTTACAAGGTCTATAAGTTGCTGTGAAAGTTCATAGAAATCCTGACTTGTTGCATTACCTGTATTGATGAGAACATTTGCATTGAATTCAGAGACCATTGCCCCTCCAACACGCATTCCCTTGGCACCTAGTTCATCAAGGATTTTTCCAGCACTTTCACCCTCTGGGTTCTTGAAGAAACAGCCTAGTGATGGGTATTTGAACTGCCCCGTCTCTACTCTAATTTTCTGGTAGTTTTCCTTTTCAAGCTTGGACTCTTTGGTGTTGAGACTAGGAATCAATCTGAAGGCTGCTCTGATAACAACATCATCCTGAGTAAATAGGCTCTTTCGGTAGGAGAAGGTATCAGAGTAGTGGGGCATTCTCCTGATATCTCCATCCTTGTTCAGGTAGTCAACATAGAAACAGAAGTCGCCAGCAGAAATACCATTGGCACCTGCATTGCCAAACACTGCTCCTCCAACAGTGCCAGGAATACCTCCTAACTTCTCAAGTCCCTTGAGATTGTGTTCAATTGCCTTGTCGATTACGTTATCAAGCTTTTCTCCTGCATGGGCAACTAGCAGGCTTCCCATTATTGTTATTCCCTTGAGGTTCTTTGTTGAAATTACCAGACCCTCTATCTTCTTATCGGAAATGAGAGTATTGGTGGTCCCTCCTAGTACAGTGATAGGTGTAGATGTTCTCTTTGCTTCTTTTACCAGAAGGGCAAGCTCCTCATTATTCTTTGGAAAAGCAAGGATTTCAGCCTCTCCTCCACAGTGCAGATAGGAGTATCTGGACAACCTCTCATTGGTCAGTATATTGATTTTTTCACTGTATAGGCCTACATTAAATTCCATATTTTTATTATATTTGAAAATGTAAGTAAAACAAGATATAGGAGCAATGAGTATGCCTGTCAAACTATTTAATACAATGTCCAGACGTTTAGAAGATTTCAAGGAAATCAACCCAGGAGAGGTCAGGATGTACTGTTGCGGACCTACTGTATATAACTATGCACATATTGGTAACCTCAGAACCTTCATCTTTGAAGATATCCTTCATAGAACTCTTGAGCACGCTGGATACAATGTCTTGCATGTAATGAATATCACCGACGTAGGCCATCTTACAGGTGATGGAGATGACGGCGAGGATAAGATGAGCAAGAGAGCCAAGGAAACTGGCAGAAGTGTATGGGATATCGCCAAGTTCTATACAGACGCTTTCTTTACAGATGAGAAGAATCTCAATATAGTCCGTCCAAATATTGTATGTAAGGCAACTGACCATGTTCAGGATATGATCAAGCTTATCCAGCAGCTCGAGGCAAATGGTCACACCTATATTTCTGGTGGTAACGTCTACTTCTCGATCGACACAATCGATGACTACGGCAAGCTTGCAAAGCTGAATCTTCACGAGCTCAAGGAAGGTGCAAGAATCGAAGTTGATGAGAACAAGAGAAATCCAAAGGACTTCGTTCTCTGGTTCACAAAGTCCAAGTTCGATGGTCAGGCAATGACATGGGACAGCCCATGGGGCGTTGGATATCCAGGCTGGCACATCGAGTGTTCTGCTATGTCAAGCAAATATCTTGGGGATCACTTCGATATCCACTGTGGTGGCATCGATGCAATTCCTGTTCACCATACTAACGAAATCGCTCAGAGTGAAGCAGCTTGTGGTCACAAGCCGTGGGTAAACTATTGGTGTCACGGTGAATTCCTCCTCAACGACAAGGGCAAGATGAGCAAGTCTTCAGGTGAGTTCCTCACACTTCCTGTTCTAATCGAGAAGGGCTACAACCCACTCGATTACAGATATTTCTGTTTAACTGGTCACTATAGAAGCCAGCTCAAGTTCAGCTACGAAGCTCTTGATCAGGCAAGAACTGCAAGAGAAGGTCTCTTTAGCAAGGTTGCAGAGTTCAAGGCTGCAGGAGAGGCTAGTGAGAGCGTAGGGGAGAAGGCCAAGAGTTACAGGGACAAGTTCTTCAATGCAATGGAGAATGATCTCAAGGCTCCTCAGGCTCTTGCAGCTATGTGGGGTATCGTTAGAGATAACCAGGTGCCAAGCACAGAAAAGCTCACTGTTCTCTATGAGATGGATGAGATCCTCGGATTGGAGCTTGATAAGATTGAACCAAAGAAGATAGAGATTGTTGGTACACCAGAAGCTCTTGAGCTTGCAAAGAAGAGAGCTGAAGCAAAGAAGGCAAAGGATTTTGCTCTTGCCGATCAGCTCAGAGATGAAATTCTCTCTCTCGGATTTGTTGTTAAGGATACCCCTCAGGGTCCAGTATTGGAAAAAGTGTAACCATTGTGGTAAAGGGTTGTTTAGAAGGTATGGAAATCAAAAGCACGGATGCGTCAGATTTCAAGCTTGTCTATGATAGTTCATTTACTCTTTTGATGAGAGTAAGCTATCACATTGTCTACAATGAAGACATAGCTGAAGAACTGGTGCAGGAAGCGTTCGAACGCTTCTACGTGAAGAATATGACCTTTCCAAGCGTGGATGAAGCAATGTTCTGGCTCATCAGAGTTACAAAGAATCTTGCACTGAACCACGTAAGGCGCCATAAGAGAGAGCTCAATATGGTGGAAAAGGTCAAGAAGATGCCGGGAGAAGCATCCTCTAATCAGGATGGATCCAAACAGCTCATAGAGCAGGAGACAATCCAGGCGGTCAGGAAGGCAATTGAAAGTCTTCCAGACAATTTGAAGATTGTAATCAAGCTCAAGGAGTACACAGATCTGGATTATAAGGGCATCGGTAAGGTTCTGGGCATTTCCGAAAGCAATGTCAAGGTAAGGGTCTTCAGGGCTAGAAAGAAGCTTGAAGAGCTGCTTGGCAAGGAGGATGGTTATGTGTATTGACGAACAGCTTATTTCGAGCTATCTGGATGGTGAACTCTGTGAGCCATACAAGAGCCAGACAGAGGAACATCTTTCCTACTGTAAGGCGTGCAATGCCAGACTTGAGAAGCTCAAGAAGGTAAGTGATCTTGTTAAGCTGTCCTCTCCTTCCGATGAGGTCCTTAGCAAGGGCAAGGATGAGGTTTTTGCACTGCTTGAGAAGAAGTACCTTGGTCAGAAAAAGAAGCACATCAGTTTCTTAAGAAGAAAATTCGAGGTCACTTTCCCTACAATGGTTACCTCAGCAGCTGCAGTTGTTGTAATCTTTGTTGGAGGCTTTGTTCTCTTTGGTTCCAACAGTAGCCAGACCAATGAAATTGTTCCATCCTTCAACCTTCAGGCAGGTCAGGACAATGTTAGGTTCGTAAGCAACAAAGAGCAGGGACTTGACTCCTACAGCCTTGAAGAGATTATGAAGTATCTCGATAGCAAGGGTTATGAAGTAGATATCTCCATCAAGGGTTTGAAGCCACTTGAAGAGACCTCAACAGAACCAACAAGCCTTGAGTAAACTATCAAATGCGATTATCATGTCTCCTGAATATTTTTCAGGAGGCTTTTTATTATTATGAAAGCAGTTGAACTCGCAAAGGCCTACAGTCCAAAGGACTTTGAAGACAGGATATATCAGGCATGGACCGACAACAGAGCTTTTGGTCCACAGAAAGAGGGTGCAGAGCACTTTTCTGTTGTTATGCCACCACCAAATGTAACAGGTATCCTCCATATGGGCCATGCGCTCAATAACAACCTCCAGGATATTATTGTCCGCTATCAGAGAATGAAGGGTCTCAACACCCTTTGGGTTCCAGGCACAGATCATGCAGGTATTGCAACACAGAACGTTGTTGAGCGTCAGCTCGCCAAGGAAGGCTTGAGACGTCAGGATATCGGCAGAGAGAAGTTCCTTGAGAGAACCTGGCTTGTTAAGGACAAGCATCATGGAATTATCACAAGCCAGCTCAGAAAGATGGGCTGTTCCTGTGACTGGGAGCACGAGAGATTTACAATGGACGAAGGTCTTTCCAAGGCTGTCCGTGAAGCTTTCGTAACCCTTTTCGAGAGAGGTCTTATCTACAAGGGCAAGTACCTCGTAAACTACTGTCCAAAGTGTGGAACTGCACTTGCAAACGATGAAGTTGAGCATGAGCTCACTCCAGGCAAGTTCTACGATGTCCACTATCCATATGCTGATGGCAGTGGTTTCATTACTGTTGCAACCACAAGACCTGAAACTCTATTTGGTGATGTCGCTGTTGCTGTACACCCAGATGATGAGCGCTACAAAGGCTTGGTTGGCAAGATGCTCAAGCTACCTTTGACAGATAGAGAGATTCCAATCATTGCTGATGCCTTTGTTGGTATGGACTTCGGATCTGGTATGGTAAAGATCACACCAGCACACGATCCTAACGACTGGGCATGTGGTAAGAGACATGGTCTTGACGCAATCAACCTCCTCAATCCAGATGGTACTCTCAATGAGAATGTTCCTGAAAAATACCGTGGCATGAGCTGCGACAAGGCTCGCGAGCTCGTTGTCGCCGACCTCGATAAAGCTGGACTCCTTGTCAAGGTCACACCACACGACCATGAGGTTGGACATTGCTATCGCTGTCACACAGTTGTAGAGCCATATCTTTCCGAGCAGTGGTTCGTTTCTATGCGCGGCATGGCAGATAAGGCCTTGAAGGCCTGGAAGGATGGAGAGATCCAGTTCTATCCAAAGAGATGGGAAAATACATATACACACTGGATGGAAACAATTGGTGACTGGTGTATCTCTCGTCAGCTCTGGTGGGGTCACAGAATCCCAGTATGGTACTGTCAGGATTGTGGAAAGATGAGTGTTTCCAGAACTGATCTTACTGAGTGTCCAGAGTGTCACAGCAAGAATATCGAACAGGACAAGGATGTTCTTGATACCTGGTTCAGCTCTTGGCTCTGGCCATTCTCAACCCTTGGCTGGCCTGATAAGACCAAGGACCTTGAGACCTTCTTCCCAACACAGACTCTAGTTTCTGCATACGATATCATCTTCTTCTGGATCAGCCGTATGATCATGGCGTCCGAAGAATTCATGGGTAAAGCTCCATTCAAGGATATCGTTATCACAGGTCTTGTAAGAGACAAGCAGGGTAGAAAGATGTCCAAGAGCCTTGGCAATGGTATTGATCCTCTTGAAGTAATCGATCTGTATGGTGCAGATGCAATGAAGTTCACACTCTGCTATCTCGCAGCACAGGGCCAGGATGTCCAGGTAGATATGGACTCCTTCAAGATGGGTTCAAGATTTGCCAACAAGATCTGGAATGCAACTAGATATCTGCTTATGAATCTCGAGGGCAGAAACCTTGTTACTATTACAGAAGATAAGCTTGATACGATGGACAAGTGGATCTATGGTCGCTTGAACACTGCTATTACAACAATCGATGAAGCAATGAAGGGCTATCATTTCAATGAGGCAGCTCAGGCAGTCTACTCATTCTTCTGGAATGACTACTGTGACTGGTACATTGAAAGTGCAAAGCAGAAGATGCTCCATGGAAGTGATGAGGAGAGAGACCTCGCAGTTTCAATCCTTATGGACCTTCTAGAAAAGTCCATGAGACTTCTTCATCCATTCCTTTCCTACGTTACTGAGGAAATCTACTCCAAACTTCCAAACAACAATGGTCTCTTGATCTTGCAGAGCTTCCCTGAAGTTGAGAAGTTCGAGACAGAAAAGGCAACCAGTCAGGTTGAATCTCTCCAGGAAGCTATCAGACTCGTAAGAGGTGTTAGAAGCCAGCTTGGTATCGCTCCTGAGAAGAAGATACATGTTGTTATCAGAACAGCTGCTGATTACCAGAACAAGGATATCTTCGTAAAGGAGAAGAGCCTGATGGCTGCATTCATGGGAGCAGGTGAGCTTTCTATCGACCTTGATGAAAGCATCGATGTTTCAAAGGCATTCCCAGCAGCAGGTCTTGGTTTCGAAGCCTTTGTCTTTGTCCGTGAGGCAATCGATGTAGACGCAGAAATTGCAAAGCTTGAGAAGGAAATTGCAAAGGCCAAGGCTGACCTTGAGAAGACCAACAAGAAGCTTAACAATGAGCAGTTCGTAAACAACGCTGCTCCAGCTGCAGTTGAGAAGGAGAAGGGCAAGAAGGCAGAGTTCGAGGACAAGATCCAGAAGTCTACAGAACATATCGCACTTCTTAAGACTCTTTGATAACGATTACATGGGGTGAATATCACCCCATGGGCAAAAAAATAGAGAGCTGCTTTGGGCAATCCAGCTCTCTTTTTTCGTCGTGTCTTCAAATTATAATTTCAGTCCAGATTTTCTTTTGTTTCCTGAATCTCTTTACGTCTTTCTTTAGCAAGTCTGGTTATTTCAGAAAGAGCCTTTCTAGCTCTTGCTGCTGCTGCCTTAACTTTCTTGGTCTCAAACTTTTCAGACTCAGCAATATAGGTTTCGAACTGAGCTACAATCTGTTCATGAAGTGTCATACTAACATCTCCTTATTTGCTAATATTTTATATATAAAATTTATCACACTATTTGCCTATTTCAATAACAAAAAAATAAAAAAACGCAAGAAAAAGCCTAAATAGAAGCAAAAATAAGGGAAAAAACAACTTTTTTATTTCTTATGAACATCTAAAAAAGACACTGTAAGAAACATTTTTATTTTTTTCTTAATATGAAAATTGTGATTATAAGATTGTACTTTTAGTATAATAAAGCCATAGCACAATTTGAGTACTATGGCCAAGATATGTTAGTTGATGGTCTTGATATCAGCCTCTGAGCGAAGGATGTATCCACTCTTCAAAGCCTTGTCAGTTTGTATGTATCCAATCTTTCCATGGTCGAGTTTTTCGACCTTGTTGAAATCCTTGTCGAGCAGTGTAAAGCTCTCATCTGGAATTGCAAATACATCAGGACCGATGAACTCAACCTTCTTTCCTTCTCTGATCTGATTCCTGACATCTACTGACCAGACTCCTGGTCTTACCTCTTCACGTACAGTACCAAGGTACATGTACTCTCTCTGGTAGCCAAAGCTGGTTGGCTTGTTGATATCATCATCAGTATCGATTGCATTCTTTGAGTAGAAGAATGCAGTAGAGAATTCCCTGTGGGAGACATTGAAGAGATCTTCCCTGTATATCTTTGCATCCTTGTCATGGTCAATTGCCTTTCTATAGGCTCTGGTGACAACTGCAACATAGTAGAGGCTCTTCATTCTGCCTTCGATCTTGAGAGATGATAGACCTGCGTTGATAAGGTCATCGACGTGGTCAATCATACAAAGGTCCTTGGAGGAGAGGATTGTCGTGTAACCATCCTCATTTTCCTCGATAGGGAACCATCTGCCAGGACGCTCCTCTTCTTCAATACCTAAGCGGTAGTTCCAGCGACAGGTGTGGGAGCAATCTCCCTTGTTTCCACTTCTACCAGTGAGAAAGGAAGAGAGCAGGCAGCGGCCTGAGTAGCTCATGCACATTGCTCCGTGCACAAAGGCTTCAAGCTCAAGTTCTGGGACAGCATCCTTTATCCTTTTGATGTCATCCAAAGAGCACTCTCTTCCAAGAACAACACGGGAAAAGCCGATATCGTGGTAGAACTTTGCAGATCTGCTGTTGATACAGCTAGCCTGTGTCGAGAGGTGGAGCTGCTTGTCAGGGCAGTACTTCTGAAAAAGCTCTACAAGTCCCATATCGGAGACAAGAAAAGCATCGAATGGACTATCTTTCAGAGAAGGGATCAAGACCTCTGCTTCGTTGATATTCTCCTCTGAAAAGAGAATATTCATTGTGCAGTAAAGCTTCTTTCCAGTCTTCCTTTTTAGCTCCCAGACCTTCTCAAGCTCTTCATCTGTAAAGTTTGTTGCATTCTTTCTCAGTGAGAATTTGGTAAGGCCCATGTAGGCTGCATCTGCTCCAAAGGAGAGTGCAGTCTCAAGCTTTTCGTAATTTCCAGCTGGAGCTAAAAGCTCTATTTTCATAGTTTCTCCCTCAAGGCTTTGAAGAGCTCACCAAGCTCTTTGTCCTTTGCGTTCTTTTTCTCCATTTCCTCGTCAGCCTCTTTCTTTAGCTTTTCCTCGTACTCCTCTTCACTCATCCTTGTAGTGATGTCGTTAGGGAATGCATAGGAGAGAACTTGCTGCATGTCCTCGACAGGGTGGAATGTGATACCTTCCTTGACCTCGTCAGAAAGCTTTTCGAGGTCCCTCTGGTTCTTTGCAGGGTAGAGAATAGTGTCAATCCCATCTCTCTTTGCTGCAAGCACCTTCTCCTTGAGACCACCGATAGGCATTACTTTTCCTGTGAGTGTAAGCTCTCCAGTCATGGCAAGGCGCTCCTTTATCACCTGCTTTGTGACAAGTGAATAAAGTGCACAGGTAAGAGTGATACCAGCACTTGGACCATCCTTTGGAACTGCACCCTCTGGGATGTGGAGGTGTACAGAGTGGTTCTTGAACCAATTTCTGTCAATACCTCTTCTTTCGGCCTCTCTCTGCAGATATGTCCAGGCAATGGAAACAGATTCCTTCATAACATCTCCAAGCTGGCCTGTTACCTTGAGCTCTCCATTTCCTGGGAAATCTTCAGCTTCAATAAATAGGGTAGCACCGCCCATCTGTGTCCAGGCAAGACCGATAGAGGTACCGATCTTATCTGCCTTGATGAACTCTCCACTTGGGAATGGAGGAAGTCCAAGGAAGGAAGCAACCAGCTGGTCTGTGATACTTACAGGTCTCTTTACCTCTTCATCGGTAAACAGCTTGAGAGCGATCTTTCTGTTGATCTTATCAAGTGCTTTCTCAAAGTTTCTGACACCTGCTTCTCTGCAGTACTCTTCTGCAATCTTCAAAAGGATTTTGGATGAGTACTTTACATCACCTTTCTTGAGTCCATTCTTCTCGATTGACTTTGGAACCAGGTACTTCTTTCCAATATTGAGCTTCTCCTGGCTTGTATAGCCAGAGAGCTCGATAACTTCCATTCTGTCAAGCAGAGGGGAAGGGATAGTATCGAGAGTGTTTGCTGTCACGATAAAGAGAATCTGAGAAAGGTCAAATGGAATATCGAGGTAGCGATCACGGAAAGTAGAATTCTGTTCCGGATCGAGTGCCTCGAGAAGAGCTGCAGCAGGGTCACCCTGGAAGCTCTCTCCCATCTTGTCGATTTCATCGATCAAGAATACAGGGCTCTTTGTCTTTACAATCTTGAGACCCTGGATGAGCTTTCCTGGGAGTGCACCGATATAGGTCCTTCTGTGTCCCTTTATCTCTGCTTCATCTTTGAGGCCACCAACACTGAAGCGGTAATACTTCTTGCCAAGTGCTCTGGCAATGGACATGCCGACGCTTGTCTTACCGACTCCTGGAGGGCCAACAAGACAGATAATGGCACCTTTTGTATCCTCTTTCTGCTTTCTTACTGCCAGGAATTCAAGGATTCTGTCCTTTACATCCTTCATGCCATAGTGGTCAGCTTCAAGAACCTTCCTGGCCTTCTGAAGATCAATATTCTTATATCCCTCCATCTTCCAAGGCAGAGCAACTACAGTCTGCAGGTAGCCAAGAGAAATTGCATATTCTGGGGAGTTCTGGTCCATTGAGACAAAGCGGGCATATTCATTATTTACTGTCTCAAGTGCCTCTCCTTCGAGGTTGAGAGCTTCTATCTGTCTTCTGAGCTTCTCTCTGAAGTCCTCCTTGCCTCCCATTCCGAGCTGCTTCTGGATATTCTTGAGTTCTTCCCTCAAGAAGTAGTCCCTCTGGCTCTTTTCAAGTCTCTTGTTTACTGCGTTCTGAATTCCTGCCTGGATTTCAGCTATCTTTCTCTCTTTTGCATAGTAGAAGAGGACTTCTTCGATTCTCTTCTTGATATCGATTGTTTCCAGAATCTTCTGAAGATTATCTGGTTCTATATCGAGAATTGAAGCCATATAGTCAGCAAAACGGCCCGGAGAGTCGATATTCACCATATTGAGGCGGTTATCATCTGTAAATAGTGGATTCTTTCCTGCAACAAGCTTCATCTCATCCTTCAGGCTGTTCATCCAAGGAGTATATTTTGCATTGTCTTCTTTTGTGTCCTTGATGTAGTTTACCTGTGCAGTGATGAAGTTCTGGCTTCCATAAAAACGTTCAACAACAAATCTTTCCTGAGTGGCAACAAAAACATTGAGACCGCCATCAGGCATCTTGAGAGTCTTCAAAATCCTACATAGCGTACCCATTGTATAGAAGCGTTCTTCATTGGATATTTCATTTCTCTGCTTTCCATTGGCAGTGCTTCTCTGAAGCAATGCTCCAAAGAGATTGCCGTGTGCCTGTGCCTTCTCGATGATGGCAATATCCTCCTGATCGGAGACCATCAATGGTGTAAATAGGCCAGGAAAGAGAGGCTTCATTGCCAGAGGCAAAATGAAAAGATTCTTTGGTAGTAGCTTCTCATCTTCAAGAATGCTGTCTAGATCCATATATATATTTCCTTCTGATATAAGTTCGAATATTTTACTAAAGATATAAAAAAGTTGAACAATCGTGAAGTGTTGATAACATAATAATTGGCAAATAATTGTTGCGTTTTGTTGCGTCAGTGTTATTATTTAACCATTAAGAGTGGAGGATGTATGGATTCAAAGATTATCGTCATTGCAATCGGTGGTAATTCACTCATTGAAGACAGCAAACATGTAACAGTATCAACTCAGTATGCGGCAGCAGCGAAGACTGCTTTTCATATCGCAAAATTAGTAAACGCAGGACACAAGGTAGTTCTTGCCCACGGTAATGGTCCTCAGGTCGGCTATATATTGAGACGTTCTGAATACTCATCAAAAATTTTGCATCCAGTACCACTTGATAGCTGTGTTGCCGATACCCAGGGTGCTATCGGTTATCAGCTTCAAATGGCTTTGGACAATGAATTTACACGACTTGGTATGAAGGCAAATGTAGCAACTATCGTAACTCAGGTAGAGGTAGATCCTAATGATCCATCCTTCCTGAAACCTTCAAAGCCAATTGGTTCATTCATGGATGAAGCAACTGCAATGATGCACAAGGAGAATTCAGGCTGGGCTGTCGTTGAAGATGCAGGTAGAGGCTGGAGAAGAGTCGTTGCTTCTCCTAAGCCAAAGGCAATCGTAGAGCTTGAGACAATCGACAAGCTTATCAACGCTGGCGTAATCGTAATTGCTGGTGGTGGTGGCGGTATTCCAGTTGTCAGAAATGCCGATGGTTCATTGGTAGGCAAGGAAGCTGTAATTGATAAGGATCTGGCAGCTGCATTGATAGCAAAGCACCTCAAGGCAGACTACTTTGTAATCAGCACAGCAGTAGAGAAGGTATCTATCAACTTCAATAAACCAAATCAGAAGGATCTCAATGTCATCAACACGACAGAGGCAAGGAGATATATGGCAGAAGGGCACTTCCCAGCTGGTTCAATGCTTCCAAAAGTACAGGCCATGGTAGATTTCGTAGAATCAACAGGCAATGTAGGACTTATAACAGATCCAGCCCATATCTACGACTCTATATACTACGATGCAGGAACCAAGATAGTTAAATAAGGTTTATAGAAAGTTAAATTCAAGCCACCTCAGATCATGAGTGTGGCTTCTCTTTTCTGAGTGCATATGATTGAGAAATGAAGAAGATGAGGATTGGAATTATTATTTCCAGATTGTCTTGATAGAAGATACCTGGAAGGATGAGCTTAATGATCAGAAGCAGAACTGAAACGAATGAAAAGAGCAAAAAATAACGCTTAGCTTTATACAGATTTCTATTCTTCCTGAATATTGTCAGCAACGAAGTCATGAGAATGATGATGATAGTTGGGTTCAGGACAATATAATTCTCATTGAAGTATGTATACCAGTGCAGAGAGAAGAACATGAAGAATGTAAGCACTAGTGAAAGGATTGTCAGGACAAGAGAGAAGAGGAACATGAGAATTGCCCAGGCTCTTCTGCTCTTTTTGAATAGGAAAACAAAAATAGAGGAGAGGATGATGGCAACGAGGCTAGGAAGTATTGGATGGTACTTGATCTTACTATCGTGTGCTTCGTAGCTTGTGATGAATTCAGAGCTGTTGTTCTGATAATCAGCTATAGCATCTTCAAGGCAGAATGGCACTAGCATGGCATCGTAGCGGTTTGCTCTTTTATCTACTTTGTTACCCTGTAGATAATTGAGTACCCAGAACTCAAGAGGCTTGTCAATCAGATAGCTGTTTGAAACTTGTCTAAGTGTCAGCCCTGTGTCCTGTTTTTCAGCCCACGCCTTGAAATCACCTCCAGTAGTTGCATTGTATAAGTCTCTTATCCTCGTTGAACAATTGTCATAGTACATATCATAAAGGTAAGTGTTTTTTTCAGGCAGGTTGTTGTAGTCGAGGAACTTTACAAGATTCTCTTTTGCTTGATCTGGTATGTTGAGAGGAAGTCTTAAGAGACTTCGTTTCTCTATTTCGCTCTTCCTGAGCGAGCGATTTAGAGTAGATATCTTCATAAGATAGAATAGGCGACCTCTGACGAAGTTGTAATAGAAGCCATTGGTGAAGTAGAAGACACCCCAGTCGCAGACATAGTGAGAACCTCTTGGCGTTATTACCTCCAGGCCACAGTGGCCAAAGTGTGTATATAGTTTTTCCCCTTTATCTGTCATGAGCAGGTTGAATTGATACTCAGAATAGGATTTATCTCCGCTGTCAAAGTCAAATTGTGCAAGATTCTCTTCAGAAGGGAATGGATCTTCTGGCATATTCCCTATGATAGAAGCACAGTAGGCAGAAATTGATACCAAAAGAAAAATAAGGATTGTGAGAATCTTTTTTTTCATATGAAAAAGATAGCACGAATCAGATAAGGTTGACAGTTGGTAGTGGAGTAAATATCCTCAAATTCATGGACCGAAATGAGAGTGCACCCGCAATTGTCATTCAGAGTGAGAAGCGGGGTGATTATGACAGGATACTTACACTCCTATCTCCTGTTTGGGGGATAAGGCGTGTTATTGTCTACGGAGCCAGAAAAAGTCAGAAGGCCGTCAAGGCTTCTCTCTACACTGAAGCGACCTTTGTCATCTACTCAAATCCAGAGCGCCATAACTGTACTCTAGTAGACATTACTCCAATTTCTGTTCACAGCAGCATACTGACAAGTCTGGAAACCTCTTTTTCTGCATCCCTTATGAGCGAACTTGCTCTGATAGAGAAGGGGGAAGAGCGTGAAGAGCTCTATGATCTGTATACCTCCTTTCTGGATATTCTTGATGAGAATAATTGGAGGAGAGTGTTGATCCAATATATTGTCAGATACCTCTCCCTCGTGGGTCTTTTTGATGACTTGGAGTACTGTCCAGTCTGTTTGAGGCCGTATGGAGAAAAGGATATCCTTGGATTTTCTTCTTCTCTGGGTGTCCCTTGCTGCCCAAATTGTGATAGTATGTCTTCAGAGCTCATACTTCCACCCAACGCACGTGCCTACCTCAGAGAATCTCTGAGGACAGAGAAAGAAAGAGCGATGGGTTTCATAATAAGTGAAAATATGGAAGCTCGTCTGCTCAGGTATCTTACAAGGACACTATCATACAGCCTTCCAGTGCCTCTTAAGTGCCTTAAGAGCGGACTATTGAACAGTTTACAATAGGATAAAAATATATATGGATTTTACTTTGAGCAGGGTCCACAGTGAGGATGTGATGCACCTTATGGAGCACTATCACCTTCCTTCTACTTGGGCTACTGTACTTGCAAGGCGTGGTGTCACTAAAAGACAGGATGTCAGGTTCTATTTGGAAAATGGACTTGGCTATTTACATTCACCTTTCCTCTTTGAAGATATGGAAAGCGCAGTAGAGCGCGTCCTTTCTGCAATGGAGGACAAGGAAACTGTCTGTGTCTTTGGAGATAGAGATGCAGATGGTATTACTTCAACTGCTCTTCTGGTAAGAGAGTTGAGAAGTTCTGGTATCGATACATCCTACCTTCTTCCAGAAGGGGATGAGCCTTATGGTTTGACTTTACAGGCAGTTGAGAAGATAAAGGCCTTGAATGCTACTCTTGTTATCACTGTAGACTGTGGAATTTCCTGCGTGGATGCAATCGATGAGCTTAATAGAAATGGAATCGATACAGTTGTTCTTGACCATCATATTGCAGGAGAGATCAAGCCAGATGCCATCGCTATCATAGATCCTAAGGATCCTGAGTCCGGTTATCCTTTTGAACACCTTGCAGGCTGTGGCGTAGTTGCCAAGTTCATCTGGGCTCTTCGCTTTGCTCAGACTGACCTCTGGAAAAGTAGTGTGATATTGCTTCATGCAGAACCAGGTCCAGGAGAGAACTCAACTACAATTATCCAGGCGGTTCATCTGGAGAATCTGGTAGAAGTCGATAGAATCATTGACGAGGTCCCAAATGGGAACATCGATCTTTATTCAAGTCGTATCGTCAACTTCCTCAACAGAAATCTTCCTATTCTGGTATTGGACAAGAGCACAGAGCTCAAAGCATTGAGGAATGCTTTTGGTCCTGGCGTCGACATCTCCCTTGTCGAGATAAGGGATGAGCTTGAAAAGGTAATCCCAAGTGTCAAAAGTAGGGGGCTGTTTGAACTTTCCAAGAGAAGTAGGGCGGTCATGTACAAGGATGGACACGAGGAACTTGAAACGCTTGTCTCTCTCTTCACAAGTTGCTGCATCTACAAATATCCAGAATTATCTTCAAAGTGGGTCCAGATACTGGATCTGGTTGCTATTGGTACAATTGCTGACCTTATGCCATTGAAGGATGAAAATAGGATTCTTGTCCGCCTTGGCCTTGATAGACTATCTAATGCACCTTGTCAGCAACTCACACCGCTGCTTTCCAAGCAGAATCTTATCTCACGTCCTCTTTCAAGTCAGGATGTTGGCTGGTATGTCTCTCCAGTAATCAATGCAAGTGGAAGACTCGGAAGGCCTTCTGTCGCTGTAGAGCTCTTGCTTTCCGACAGCCTTGATGAGATCGAAAAGAGGACAAACGAACTCTTTGAGCTCAATAAAGAGCGCCAGAAGAGAGGAGAGGAGGCCTGGGAAAGAGTTAAGCCAAAGGCAAAGAAGAGCCTTGAGGATTTTGGAAGCAAGTTTGTACTGATAGAGGATAAGAGTATAGAAAGAGGTCTAACTGGCTCCCTGTCTTCCAGAGTATTGAAGGAGTGTGGTGCTTCCCCTGCTGCAATGGTACTTGCTGATGCAGGAGATGGAAGAATTTCTGCATCTATAAGATCTAGAAATGGTTTTGATTCAAGAGCTTTCCTTGCAAAGTTCTCTTCCCTTCTTGATGATTTTGGTGGTCACAAATATGCAGGTGGTTTTTCAATGAAAGCTGAGAACCTTCCAGCTTTCCGAAAGAAGGTAGAGGAAGAAGTTTTCTCTATGGATGCTTTCGAGAGTGACGATACTATCAATGTAGATCTAATGCTCGATAAAAATACATTGAATGAGAATCTAGTGAATCTTGTTGAAAGCTTCGAGCCATATGGCGAACAGAATCCACCACTTGTCTTCATGGCTGAAGGACCAGAAATAAAGAATATAGTTGAACTTGGGAATGATAGGGAAAGAGGTCATTTGAAATTGACTCTTTCCTATGGCAGATACTTGTGGAACTGCGTATTCTGGTCTGCAAGGGGACGATATCCAAATGACTTCACAGTAGGAGACCAGGTCAGGGTTATCTTCCGTCTGGGTAGAAACTACTGGAAGGGCTCCGCTTCATTGCAGCTTACTATCATGGGAATGGAGCGACTATGACAGGAAGGACCACCTTTTGATGTGTCCTTCCATAAATAGTATAAAACGAAAGGAAAAATTATTTTTTCCTTAAATGGTCGTTACATTTCTTGTGGAAATATAGAAAAATTGATTTTTTGATAAAAAAATATTAGTTAAATTAATATATACATAAATTTTTTTATAAAAATTACTTTTTTAATAAAATTTTACATCAAAAATTAATATATTTGACTGAAAAACGGTTGCATTGGATACTTTTCTTGTGAAGAATAAAAAATATAGGGAGGAATCGCAATGCTTATTTTAATTGCAGATGCATTTGATAAAGGTCTGCCAGCAAAGCTTTCTGTATTTGGTGAAGTCACCGATGATATTTCAAGACTTCCTGAAGCTGACGTCGTTCTTATTAGAAGTAAGACAAAAGCAACTAAGGAATACATTGATCAAGCAAAGAACATGAAGGTAATACTCCGCGGTGGAGTAGGAATGGATAATATTGATAGAGCCTACTGTAAGGAAAAGGGCATTATCGCAATGAATACTCCTCATGCTTCAGCTCCTGCTGTAGCCGAGCTCGCATTTGCTCTTATGCTCTCTACTGCTGCAAGAATCTGTTTCTATGACAACTCCATGAAGAAGGGTGAATGGGCAAAGAAGGAAAAGAGAACTGAACTTCTTGGAAAGACTCTTGGCCTTATCGGCTTTGGCAACATCTCTAAGTCTCTTGCTCAGAGAGCAAAGGCTTTCGGTATGAACGTTGTCTACTATGACATCATCAAGAGTGATGTTGACTATGCTGAGTACAAGAGTTCAATGGATGAGGTTGTTGAGAATGCTGACTACATCTCCTTCCACATTCCATATACTCCAGAGACTGACAAGGTACTCAATAAGGATCTCATTGCCAAGATGAAGAAGGCTCCTGTCATTATCAACACAGCACGCGGCAAGATTGTAAACGAGCAGGATGTTGCTGACGCACTCAAGGAAGGTAAGCTCTCATGGTACTGCACCGATGTATATACTTCTGAGCCACCTGTAATGGAAGACAATCCTCTCTTCAAGGCTGAGAGAGTAACTTTCACACCACATGTAGGTGCCAATAGTAAAGAAAACCTCCTCAGAATTGGAGACGAGGTCTATGAAACAATCGAGAAGTACCATAAGGAGGGTATAATCTGATGAGAAAGAAGAATTATTTTGCAGGTCCTTCTGTACTTCCAATGGAGGTACTTCAGGAGATGAGAGATCAGCTCGTTGATTACGAGGGAAATGGTATCTCAATGCTAGAGACCAGCCATCGTGGTGGCATGTTCGAGAAGATGTATGACGATTGTCTTTCAACATTCAGAGAACTCATTCACATCCCAGAGGATTACGATGTCTATTTCCTCGGTGGTGGTGCAACTCTCCAGTTTGCAATGATCCCATTCAACTTCCTTCTTCCTGGAACCAAGGCTGCATATTGTAAGACTGGTACCTGGGCAAACAAAGCTTGCAATGATGCTCAGAAGATTGGTGACGTTGCAGTTATCTTCGATGACAAGGAAAACAACTATACACATCTTCCAGATGTAGACAAGCTCGTTATTCCTGAAAACTGTTCCTACCTCTATCTCTGTGCCAACGAGACAATTGGAGGTATTGAATACAAGAAGTTCCCAAAGAGAGACAAGACTCCAATCATTGCAGATATGTCCTCTGACTTCATGTCCCGCCCTGTCGATGTTTCAAACTTCGATATGATCTATGGTGGTGTACAGAAGAACCTCGGACCTGCTGGTGCTACATTCATCATAATGAAGAAGTCAATGCTCGATAGAAGGAACAAAAACCTCGTTGCTTATCTTGATTACGCTCTTCATGCAAAGGAAAAGGGCCTTTACAACACTCCTCCAGTTGCAGCTATCTGGGGTGTCAAGCTTATGTTCGACTGGATCAAGAAGATGGGTGGTGTAGAAGCTATGGACAAGAGGGCAGAGCTCAAGAGTTCCATGATCTACAATATCATCGACTCTTCCGATTTCTGGAGAAGTCCAGTAGATCCTGCAGTAAGGTCAAGAATGAATATTGTCTTCCGTCTTCCATCTGAAGAGCTTGAAGCAAAGTTCGTTGAAGAGTCCAAGAAGGAAGGTATGCTTGGTTTGAAGGGACACAGATCTGTTGGTGGTCTCAGGGCATCCCTCTACAACGCTTGTCCTGTTGAGGATGTTGAGGCACTTGCTGCATTCATGAAGGAATTTGAGAGAAAGAATGGCTAAGTCAGAAAAGAAAGTTGTAGATTCGATCAACAAGCTGATTATCAGAGAACTTAAGAATGGCAGACAGCCATATTCTGAAGTTGCTGAGAAGCTAAAGCTGACAGAAAATACTGTCAGAACAAGGGTCAACAAGCTGGTCGATGATGGTATTCTTAGTTTTGTGGGGGAGGTCAATCCACGTAACTTCACGGATATCCAGATAGCTTTCATGGGCATAAAGGTCAAGACCATGGATATGGAACGCAAGGCCAAGGAGCTGACGAACCTCAGAGGTGTCGTCTATTGTGCGGTCGTTACCGGACGCTATGATCTGATTTTACAACTCGAGCTCTCTGAGGGCGAAGGTTACAGCTTGCTAGACTTTTTCAAGACGGAATTGGTAAAGGTTTCTGAAATCTCTGAAGTGGAGACGTTCATAGTTTACCAAAGTCATAACATGTCAGTCCCATATCTACTATGAGACAATCGAGGAGCTTCAGTTCGAAGCTCCTTGCTTTTTATATTCACTTTTAAATATCATTCTTACCCATGATTGATACTTCAAATCGCCTTGGAAGAGAGAATATGGTAAGCCTTGTTATAAGGATGGCTCTTCCAATAATGCTCTCTATGGCCCTGCAGGCCGTTTACAATATTGCAGATTCTCTATTCATATCTCGCTATTCGCTATCTGCATTTGCTGGAGTATCAGTAATACAACCTTTTTCCCAGATTGTTATCTCAATAGCTGTGGGTCTTGCAGCAGGTCTTTCCGGAGTGCTTTCAAACAGTCTTGGAAGAAGAGATGATAAGAGAGCATTTGATTCGATAAGATCTGCAAAGATAATCGCTATCTATATTTCTTTTATCTTCCTGTTCCTGATGGAAATTCTTTCAACTCCATTTGTATATTTCTTTGTAAAGGAAGAAGTTGCCTATAACTCCGGAGTTGAATATCTCAGAATCTTTTCTCTAGGCCTTCCTCTTCTTTTTATTATGAATATCCTCTCATCAATCTTGCAGAGCCATTCAAGAAGCAGAGATGCAATGCTAGTGCAGTCCAGTGGTTGTATCGTCAATATAGTTTTAGATCCACTGCTTATATTCACATTCGATTTAGGGGCTAGGGGAGCTGCAATCGCTACAGTACTTGGCTTTCTTGTTTCAGCTCTTTTCGGGGTGGTTCTTGTCAAAAGATTATCCATTGTGAAAGGAAGTTTTTCTCTTCCTCTTGTATGGAAGATTATCTACATAGGGCTTCCTACATTGCTTGTATCCGGAGCCGGTCCTATCATAAGCATCTTCTACAACAAGCTTGTTATTCAGTATGGTGTTGATGCGATGATTGCCTATGGCATGTATCTCAAGATGGAGTCCTTTATGTTCCTATCTGCAAGCGGGGTATCCAGTGCCCTTATAGTTATTGCAGCATACAATCTTGGAGAGGGAAAACTTGATAGAGTGCACTCTGCCTACAATGTTTCTCTCTTTATAGGATGGGGAACAATGCTTTTGGGGTTCTTGCTATTTCAGCTCTTCCCTGGTTTCTTTGTCCACCTGTTTACATCAGAAGGGGGAGAGCTCTATCTTCTTGGAATTACTGCCTTCCACTATCTTTCCTTCTGTTTCTTGATCTCTCCTTTTAATATTGTTACTTCAGGCCTTTTCCAGGGGTTGGGTCAGGGAGCGAGAGGTATGGTTATTATCGCAGTAAGATTCTTTGTATTCTTACTTCCATACTCCTTCATACTTTCCCATTTCTTTGGCCTCAAGGGCCTTTTCTTGAGCTATTTTGCTGCAGATATGACTAATTTCCTGCATGTATATATCCAGAAAGAGTTAGCTTTCAAATCTGTTGAGAAGAGCAAATTCTAAAGTATTTGCTATCTGAATAACTTATATTATAGGTTTGATTTACACTAATTTTGTGAGCCTTTATCTATTTTTGTACCTGTGATATAATAGACTAGTTTTTCATACGAAAGCCTTATGAAGGCTTAAACATTGGAGAATGATATAATGATAGATTACGAGTCTTTTAAGGATATTGCTCCTTATGACCAAAAGGATTGCGAGGAAGCTATAAAGCGAATCCAGCAACATCCTGAATATATGAATATGTTTGCGAAGGCCCTTATCAAGGGCGACGGTCTTCTTGTTCAGGCTGCTAGAAAGGCATTCTCTGCCTATGTTATGACCAGACTTAACAAGATTCATTCCTATACAGATTTCCAGAAGAATATTACATGCGGTATTTTCTTCCCAACAGTTCTCAAGAACACTAGTAAAGAGTTCACAGTTTCTGGTTTGGAGAACTTGAAGAAGGATGGCGCTTATCTATTTATCAGCAACCACAGAGATATCATCCTTGACTGTGGCCTAATGGACTATGCTCTTTTCAAGAACGATTACCCTTTGTGCGAGATGTGTACTGGTGATAATCTTCTTGCTAATCAGTTCATCGTAGACCTTTTCAAGCTTGATGGTGGAATTATCGTAAAGAGATCTCTTCCTATGAAGGAGAAGTATCTTGAGACAGTTCGCTTATCTCAGTACATGGTTGAGACAATTGAATCTGGTACATCTATCTGGGTTGCCCAGAAGAGTGGTAGAAGCAAGGATGGTATCGATACTACTCATCCTGCAATTGTAAAGATGCTTCATCTTTCTCAGAGAAAGAATGGAAGCTATGCTGATACCATAAAGAGATGCCATATCATTCCTGTCGCTATCAGTTATGAATATGACCCTAATGATATCTCTAAGGCTAGAGAGGCTATTCACACTGAAAGAGAAGGTACTTACGAGAAGAGGAAATTTGAAGATTTGGCTTCAATGCTCCGTGGCCTTAGAAAGAATAAGGGTAGAATCCACCTCTCTTTCGGTAAGGAACTCACAGGCGAGTATAACGAAGCGGTAGAAGTTGCTCATGAAATAGACCGTCAGATCTATGAAATCTACAAGCTCTGGCCTGTTAACTATTTCTGTTTTGACTATGCAGAAAAGAAGAGCGATTTTGCTGATAAATACAAGGATTTCGATTCTGAAGCATTCCTCAAAAAGTATGCTCACCTTGATGAAGAAAAGAGAATGTTCGTTATCAACAGCTATGCAAATCCAGTGAGGACACACCTTGGCCTCATCAAGAGTGAATAAGCTTCTATTACCAGTTGCAATGGCCCTGCTGCTTCTGAGCTGTCAGGGCTCCTCTTTCTCTGTCTCTGATGTCAACCTTGAGCACAATACAAGACTTACTGTTTCTGACAGTAAGGTTGTTTCAGATAACAGTTATATAGTCCTTTCTTTTGAGTCTACAAAAAAAGATAAGTATACCTATATCCTGAGAAGCCCTGATGGGGATATCTCGTGGGAAGGTAGTTTTTCTGAAAAGGATGGGATATACACGTCTGAAGATATCTATCTTTCAAGATTCTCTTCATTCGAGTGTGGTGAGTATGAATACTTCATCTACTCAGAAAATGGGCAGGAAAAGAATGGTAAAGTCTCTCTTGGCTATTCAAGCTTTTCAGGACCATTCTTTTCTGAAGATGGAATGCTTGAAATTGTAGGACTGAGTGTAGATAAAACAGAAGAGGAGAAGAGGGTAGAGGGACATGATAGCTATGGTAATAGTGTTGTCCTTGAGCGAATAGAAACACCTGTAAAAGAAGAATCTGCTTCTGAAATGCAAGTCATTGAAGCTTCCTCTGCAGAGTCATCCGAGCCAGAGAAAGCTATTAATGAGGAGATTGTGGATCCTACTTTGTCCTTCCCACCATCTTTCTTAGATCTGCCTCATCAAGAGTGATTATGAAGGTCCTGCCATGTGGGCAAGAAGGATCTTCAAGCTGGAATGTCTTTTCGAGCAACGCTTCAGCTGAATATCTGTCAACAATGTCACCTGCCTTGATTGCTGCCTTGCAGGCAACAATAGCATAAAGGCCACTCTCGAGTTCACTCTCATCACCTGTCTTAGTGCTTATATATTCGACAAGCTGCTTTTCTACTGGTCTGGCCATTGCAGGAAGAGATAAAAGCGACCAAAGACAATCTTCTTTTCTCACGATGTTGATTCCATACTGTGTGTATAGATCTGCATGATTGGACAGGAACTCATCGACATCACGTTCAACTTCAAAATCGATTGGAACAAGGAGTTGCTGAACGCTTCTCTGTTCCTTGAGCTCTTCAAATATCACTCTTTCATGTGCTGCGTGCTGATCTACAAGATAGAGCTTTCCCTTACGCTCACAAATCAAAAAAAGCTTGAATGCCTGACCGATATAGGTAAAGGAGTTATCTTCTACATCCCAGACACTTTCTTTTGAATTTGTGCTCTTCTCGTAGCTCTGTGCTATTTCTCTTTCTTCCTTCTTGACTGCAAGTTCCTTTGCTTTCTGAAGCCAGGAGTTGTCACTTGGCTTTTCTACACTTCGGTAATCTTTTCTTGGAGATGAGACAGAGGAAGAGAAGTTTTCTTCCTGTGGCACTTCAGAGCGGTTCAGGAAGAAGTTTCTATCCTGATAGCTTGTTGTTGTCTTTATTACAGGAGGAAGCTCCCTCTGTTCGTCTTCCTTTGCCTGAATTGAAGGAATTGTTCTTGGAAGCTTTTGTTTGATGAGGGAGGAGACTACATGATGGATCTCTGCTCTGTTTCTGAGCTTTACCTCTTTCTTTGCTGGATGGATGTTGAAGTCAACAAGTTCTGGGTCATCCTCTATGAAGAGTACTGAGTATGGGAATGAACCACCAGGCAGTCTCTCTCCATATCCATAGGAGATGGCCTGGACCATGGAATACTCTTCTACAGCTCTTCCATTTACATAGATCTTGATTCTTCCTCTATCACTTCTGTGAAGCTCAGCAAGGCTTGTTACAAGCTTTACAGAGAATTTCTCTCCCTTGTCATTGAGCTCGACAAAAAGCTTTCTATTTAGCTTCTCATCTTCTGTTATTATATCCAAAACTCGGTCAAAACGAGATGCACGAGCTGGTAGGTGCAATCTGAGAGCTCCATCTTGATAATAACGGAATGTAATCTCAGGAAAGGCCATAGCCTTTGAAAGAAGCATGTTTCTTACAAGGGTGGCTTCACTGGATGGACGCTTTAAAAAGCTTCTTCTTGCAGGAATCTGGCCAAATAGGTCTTCTACGGTAACTACAGTTCCACTGTCAGGACCACCTTTCTTGATACCGAGTACTCTTCCATTGTCCACAATTAAAGTGTATGCTTCCTCTCCCATGTAGCTTGAAGCAATAGTGAGCCTTGAGACTGCTGAGACAGAGTAGAGCGCTTCACCACGGAAACCTAGGGTAGAGAGGTGGTATAGGTCATCCACAGAGGAAATCTTGCTGGTCGCGTGACGTTCTATAGTCTTTTCAAGATCATCCTTTTCAATTCCGCTTCCGTTGTCCTTTACACTTAAAAGCTCTATTCCACCACCTTCGACGGTGAGTGTTATTTCTGATGCCTTTGCATCGATTGCATTGTCTATAAGCTCTCTGGCAACAGACTGTGGTCTGTCTATGACTTCGCCTGCAGCTATTCGAGCTGCAACTACACTATCTAATGTATTGATTCTACCCATATCTAAAAATTTAACTTTCCTTGGTGTGAAAAACAAGAGGTAGGATACTGGATCCTACCTCCCATATGAAAAATGAATTTATTTGTTTCATTATTTGCTTGGCTGCATTGTAAGCATTAGCCTTGGCACTAGAGGTCTCTTGATGAGGATACCCTTCTCAACATATGGAGCTGCAGGAATGCTATCTCTTCTAACATACTTGTTAGCTTCGAGAGCGATGTATTCAGCTGCTTCCTTGATCTCCTCTGGAGTCATTGTGATAGGGTAGTAGAGCTCAATTCTGCCAGGAACTCCATCACTGATGCAAATAAAGTTGGTTGCAATCATTGGGTTCTTTTCTGAGAGCCAGTTGAAGAAAGCAATTGCCTTTTCATCTGTGATTGTCTCAGAGTAGGAAATTGTTGCAACACCCAGTGTAGCTGCATAATTTACAGTGTATTCTCCAACAACATTGAAACCTGAAATTACGTTTCCACCAATTGTGTAGAGGAAGGAAGAAACGTTGTTGATGATTTCATCAATGAAGTAGTAGTTGGTTTTAGCAGTACCCTTTCTTGGAATATACAGGCCATCTTTTACAGTCTGAATATCCAATGTACTATCTTCTTTGAGCAATACCTGCTTGATGCGCTCTGACTGATCGAGAGGAAGAATAAGATTGATTCCGTTTCTTGTTGCTTTATATGTGACAGAAAGCTTTCCAAAATCAATAGTATTCTTGAAGTAGGTTTCAGAAGTTGTAGAATCGGTTACGAGATTCTTATTGCTTGGAACATTGTACTTGCCAAGGTAGACATCATATTTTTCAAGAGCGTTCTTTATGATTTCAAGAGCTGTGCTGTTTGAATACTTTGCAGGGAAGTAGAAGATAATCTTTCCTGGATATACAGAAGTCTTGAAACTTGAAATTCTCATATCATACTCTGCTGCAAAGCGGAGGAAGTCCTGAGTTTCTAATTCACTTAGAGCATAACCATGTCCAATGATTGCCTTTCCTTCTCCGATAGTGTAGTCGAAGATGAGAGTGCTTGAAGCAATTGTACCCTTGAGGGCTCTAGTGGAAGACATATTGAGGATTTTCTCAATCTTGTTAGTCATAAGGTCGACAGTGTGCATTCCAGTAACAGTGTAGTTGTTTCCTCTTAAGGAATCCTTTACTGATACAATTTTCTCGGAAAGGTTGGTGAAAATTGCTCTGTATTCGGTGTACTCGAGAGAATAGGTTCCTGCACTCATCCTAAATACTTCAGTTGGTGAATAGAGGGAAAGGTGCTTGTTTCCTTTTACAGTAATTGAAACAGCGCCGCTGACAAGATAGAGGGATGGTCTTACTTCGTTATAATTATCAATTACCAGAATGGAATCGGCTTCAAGTGCAAAGTAACCAAATGGAGCTGTAAAATATGCAGCTTCTTCAGTTGTTCTAATAATGTAGCCACTTTCTGTTATCTCGGTAAAAGGGTCAACTTTTTTACCTGAAGGTGAGTATATTGATACATTGGTACCCTCTCCCTTTAACTGGATGCTCTCATCAGCAAGAATAGGGAAAAGTATCAAGAAAAGCAGTACTACTGCCAAAATGGAAACACGGAAATTCATAATTCTCATACCAAATTCCTTTTTTTGATAATTAATCAACGATATTTTACCATGATTCAACTAGTTTTAAAAATAGGTAATTTGGCCTTAACCATTGAAACTATTAAAGATGTGCTCTCTAGAAAGCGGATTTATGCGTGAAATTTCCTTTACAATTGGTTTTAGCTTACTTCTTATATTTGTCTGGTCGTATGGGCAGACTGGCTTGACTACTGGAAGGTCATACTCGTTTGCAAGTCTTTTTGTGACTGACTCATGCACTAGGATCATCGGTCTTATGACCTTAAGTTTTCCATCAAAGAAATCTTGTACACACTTCATTGGAGCAAGCTTAGAATGGAAGCACTGGTTCATAAGTGCCGTCTCTACAAAGTCATCGAGGTGGTGACCCATGGCAATGAGCGTTGCTCCCTTTTTCTGAGCATATTCAAATAGTATCTTCCTTCTGTTTCTTGAACAGATGTAGCAGTTGTATTCTTCTTCATTGTTAGAAGCAAACTGTCTTTCATCCAATATTTCCAGCTCAATATCCAGACTTGAAAAGTATTCTTTCAAGAGAGATCTATATTCTTCTGGGATTGGATGCTCAACCCAGTTGATCATCAAGGCAGTTAGGCCGTAGCGATCTTTTATCCATTTTCTTCTGAGTGAAAGGGCAAGAGCCAGGGCAAGGGAGTCCTTTCCTCCAGAGACAGCAAGGAGCACATTGTCTCCTTTCTTTATCATCCCATAGCGATTAATTGCCTTACCTGTTAGCTTTACAAATCTCAAGACCCAAGGAGGAAGCTTTCCATCTAGAAGCTCCCTGTAATCTTTTCTTTCATCAGAAGACATTTTCAACAACTCTTTCTACCTTTTCTTTAGAAACGTAAGCAGGAGTGAAGACACTAACAACTCTCAGAGAGGTTGCGAACTGCTTGCCAATATCTTTACTGAATAGGCCAGATACCTCACAAAAGGCTTTTGTAGATCCATCTTCCATGATGATACTTACGTCGGCTTCAAAGGAAATTGGCTCTGGAATATCGATAATAACTTCATGCCTTTCAAGCTGTGGATAATCCTTCTTGAGATGCATGTAGATTTTATCTTCTGCTTCAAAACGATTCTCTATGTTACCTGCAGCCTTTTCAAGTTCGCCATCTTTTTCCCACTGCTTTGTATAGGATGCCTTGAAAAGGCGACTGTTTGCTACATCTCTGATTAGGCTAAAAGGTGGATACTCTCTGTCTTCAAGTCCCTGGAACTGGAAGTCGTCAAGCATTATAAGCTCTTCTTTTTTTAGAACGCCCTCTCTGAGTGCAGATAGCAATGCTTTCTTTATCATGGCAGTAGCACTTCTTGTGCCCTTGTGCCAGTAGACATTCTTGTACATCAGATACTTTGAGAAGAGTATGTTCTCAAGCGACTGGTAGTTAGAATATGGCAAGGCAAGACGGCCATCGTGAAGAATTACGGAAGAGAGGATGTGATCGTTGTCCTGAATGCCATAGGGGACACCTGCAAAGAATGCATCTCGGTTGAGGTAATCGAGTTTATCAGGATCGAGTGCACCAGAAAGGAAGTTTCTATAAATCTCAGTTTCACTGTCAGCGTCTCTGGTCTTATCGATGATTGAGGCAACCATTTCTTTATCAGCACCCGCATTGTCTATCGCTTCGCTAAGCTCCTTATCATTCAGAATCTGCTCGGCTGCGATCTCTTCATGCTCTCTTATCTTTATTTCCTTGAGTGAGTGGGCATATGGAAAGTGGCCAATATCATGAAGTAGGCAGGCTGCAAGAAAGCTTCTTTCTCCCTTTACTGTGAATGGGCACACTTGCCTTGTCAGAAGTCCAAGGAGCAACTCTCTGCCAATTCTATAGACACCAAGGGAGTGGGAGAGGCGAGTGTGGACAGCACCTGGATAGATGTGGCAGGTAGGGCCATTCTGTCTTATCCTGTCAAGCTTCTGCATCTGCTTGGTCATGATGATGTTCTTCATCCCATCATCGAGTGGAATATTTTTCCACAGTGGGTCTCTATATGCATGGATAAAACCCTCTGTCAGTGCATTCATCAAGCTTGGATTGTTCATCTCTTTCCTCCTATAGAAAATTTAACAGTCGCGACGATCAAAGAAAAGTAGTAATATTGCCCTATGAAACTCTCCGTGGCCATTTTAATTCTCTTGTTTTCTTTAGGTACCATCAACGCCACGGTGAAGTATGGTAGTGATAAGGATATCGGTCCTCTTTCTGATCCAGAAGTTGGAAGTGTTGAAGAGAAGCTTAGCGAAGCATTCAATGAACCTTACTCTCTTGAATGGGTCGAGAATTATGTTTCCAAAGAAGATCAGAAGATCTTCACAATGCAATATTCTAAGAACCTTCTCTCTCTCTTGCCTCTTGAGGATTATGTCTATTCATCAAGTGAAGAGGGGACTTTCTTCCTCAAAAGCAGGAAAAACAAGGCCATCATCACAGTTTTCTATGATTCAGGCCTTATCAATTCTTTAGGTATCTCTACTTATTGATCAGGTGCTCAAATTCATCGAGCAGTGACTCGAAGTATCTGATTGCATCATCTACTGGCTCTGGGGAAGACATATCTACTCCAGCCTTCTTCAATGATTCGATTGGATAGCTGGAGCCACCACTCTTGAGGAATGACAGGTAATCTTCTCTTTCCTTATCACCGCCCTTTGTCACTCTATTTGCAAGGGCAATAGCAGCACTGATTCCAGTTGAATACTTATAAACATAGAATGCGTTGTAGAAGTGAGGAATTCTCAATCCTTCAAGATCACTTGCCTCCTCAAATACCATGTTAGGACCAAAGTACTCTTCCAAAAGAGCTCTGTAGCTCTTTCTGAAGAAGTCGAAGGTCAGAGCTTCTCCTCTTTCAGCTGCTTCGTGACAGAGCAGTTCGTACTCAGCAAACATTGTCTGTCTGAAAAGAGTAGCTACGATATCTGAAAGCTGGTTTGATATAAGGTATGCCTTGAGAAGGTCATCTTCACTTGTGTTTATGAGATACCTGGCTAGAAGCTGTTCGTTGAAGGTAGATGCAACTTCGGCTTCAAAGATTGAGTAGTCGTAGTGCATGAATGGATTGTTTCTCGTGCTGTAGTAGCTGTGCATTGAGTGTCCACCTTCGTGGATAAGAGTGAAGACAGAATTGAGTACTTCATCCTTGTAGCTCATAAGAATATAAGGGTTGCCTGTAAAACAGCCAGCGGAGAATGCACCTGAGCGCTTTCCTTCATTCTCATATCTATCTACCCATCTTTCACTTGTCAGACCCTTTACAATTGTTTCCTGATACTCTTTTCCTAGAGGAGCAACTGCATTCTTGATGAGCTCGACTGCCTCATCATAGGTGTGAGTAGACTTTACTCCACTTACAAGAGGTACATAGACATCGTAGTGATTGAGTTTTTCTTTCTTCAATACTTTTGCCATCACAGCATAGTAGCGATGGAGGATAGGAAAGCCTTTATGGACACTTTTGATGAGGTTTTTGTAGACTTCCTCTGGCACGTTATCAGGGAAGAGGGAAGCATCAAGGGATGATTTATAGCCTCTTGCACGGGAGATAAAGATATCTCTCTGAATTGAGCCAGCATAGAGACGAGAGATCACATGCTGGTTCTTTTCATACTCCCTGTAGTACTTTGTGAAAGCTTCCTTTCTTATCTTCTCATCCTCACTCCTTATGAAGGTGGAGTAGGAGGCGTGAGTGAGCTTTTCTCCAGCTACATCCTCAAAGCTGAGGTCTACGTTGTTTAGATCCTGGAAGGCATTCTGTGCTGTCTGCCCTGACTCGATAGAGAGTGCGAGAAGTCTCTCTTCTTTCTTGGAAAGGGTGTAAGGGGAGAAACGGAGAATCTTCTCAAGGTAGATTCTGAACTCCTTGAAACGCTCTTCCTTAAGCTTGTCTTCAAGCATCTTCTTGTCAAGTTCAAGCAGTTCTGGTTCAAACCAGCTGAGGTTCTGGCTAAGGTTTGCACCTAGTGATTCAGCCATGCCAGCTCTTCTCTGATTCTCTGCATCCGAAGCGTCTGCAGAATAGTTCAGGAATGCCCAGTTTGCAATGCATTCGTATTCAATTTCATCATCTCTGAGCTTTACAAGAAAGTTGTATAGATTGTCACCTTCAGCCAGTTTTCCCTGGTAGGCAGCAAACCCTGTTATTCTTTCCATAAGAGCCTTGAATCTCTCTTCCCACTCTGCTTCATTCTTGCAAAGGGCAGTAAGGTCCCAAGTATTTTCTATTTTCTGTTCACACCTTTTCATTCATGACCTCCATAAGCAGCTTATTCATCTTTCTTGCAGCTCTACCTCTGTGACTGTGCTCGTCTTTTTCTTCTGCACTCAGCTCTGCTGCTGTTCTACCTGTATCCTCAACAAGGAAGACAGGGTCATAGCCAAAGCCTTCTATTCCACGGGGAGTAGTTGCAATTGAACCTTCGACGCACTCCTCGATGATATATATTCTCTCCTTTGAGAGCATAAGAACAAGTGCACAGACAAATCGAGCACTTCTTACGATGTTTCCTTCGAGATTCTTTATAAGCAATGTGTACTGCTCTTGGCTTGTTAGCTTCTTTTCTTCTGTACAACCATATCGGGCAGTGTGAATTCCAGGATTTCCTCCAAGACCATCACAGACTAGACCTGAATCATCAGCAATGACAGGTTGATTTACTATCTCATAGAGGCTTCTAGCTTTTATGAGTGCATTTTCGATAAAGGTTGAACCATTTTCTACTGGATCGAATGAAATACCTTCTTCTTTGGGAAGAGTCAGTTCAAAGCCTCCCAAGAGTCTTTTCATCTCTTGTTTCTTATGTTCATTACCGCTGGCAAAATAGAGTTTCATAAATAAAATCCTTTCTGTTGTTGTAGGCGGAAACCCACTGCCCTTGGGCGGTGGGAGGAGCTTTGTGAATTCGTAGCCATTAACCTTGGCTCTCGATATACTTTTGTATAGTGGATGATGATACTTCGCTTATACTACAAGCAAAATATCCGTCGGACCAAAAGATTTTCTTTTTCCAATACTGTTTAGACAAAAAGTTTGGATATTTCTGTCAAAGATAGTATGTGGTCTGCTGTTTAATAAGTTTTACCATGTCGCAAACTCTATCCGTGGTATCATAGCTGATAAGAAAATGTATATGGTCTTTATCAGTTTCCATAGCTATAATACCGTAACCTTTAGAATTGCAGATATCGTATATCTTTTGTTTTACATTGTCAGCGATAGAACCTTTAAGTATTTGCTTGCGGTACTTTGTAACAAGAACCATATGCACTTTCAGGCTATATTTGCGTCTGTTATAACGGTTATATCTATTATCCATATCGAGTCCTTCAAATATATTGACTTTCACTAATGAATAGTATAACATATACTTAGTGAAATATCTATGAGGTGAAATTGTGGAACAGGTGACAGTTACGGCTAAAATTCAGATATCCGTTAATGCAGGCAGTAAGGTTTTACTTGATGAAACCATATCTGTTTATTCTGATGCCTGCAATTTTGTGTCTGACTATGTGTTCCGTACTCACGACTTAAAGCAGTTTTCCTTGAATAAGGTTTTGTATTCCACACTTCGAGAAAGGTTTGGTCTTAAATCCCAAATGGCCCAATCTGTGTTCAAGACGGTTATTGCAAGATATAAGACTATCCTCGAAAATCAGAAGAAGTGGATTCGG
>JAILRW010000076.1 GCA_024698005.1 Sphaerochaetaceae bacterium
TCTAATGAATCCACCTCAGGGATTTCCATACTTGAAAGCTTTGCTTCAATCTTTCCTGACCTCTGAGAAAGATTCTCAAGTTTTCTTGCAGCCAAATCTACACTTCTTTCAGCATTTCTCAAATCTTCTGAGAAAGTTGTAAAACTCTTTCTCATCTGTGCAAACAGCTTCCAAACTTCGTAGCTTCTCTTCTCTACAGCAATGGTCTGGAAACCCATTTGAAGTGTATTTATCAAAGACGCGAGAGTTGATGGACCTGAGAGAGTTACCCTGTATTTAAGCTGGATTTCTGCAGCAAGACCAGATATGGCCAGTAGCTCTGCATATAGAGATTCTGTCGGAAGGAAAAGTATTGCAAAGTCAGTAGTATTTGGTGGATTGATATATTTGTCCCTTATATCCTTAGCCTCTGAAATTACTCTTGCCTGCATTGCCTTTCGATAGAATTTTACTCCTTCAATATCTCCATGCTCCTGTGATTTCAAGAAGTTTTCATAATCTTCCTTTGGGAACTTTGAATCGATAGGAAGGTATACATTCTCTCCCTCTTTCTTTCCAGGAAGACGTATAGCAAATTCAACAACCTCTAGAGATCTTGGTCTTGGATGATAATTTGTCACATACTGATCATTAGTAAGGATTTCTGACAATATAGCCTGAGCCTGAACCTCACCCCAGACCCCGCGGGTCTTTACATTGGAAAACAGTCGGGAAAGGTCACCGACATTCTTAGCAAGACCTTGCATCTCACCAAGCCCCTTGTATACGGATTCAAGTTGCTTCTGTACCTGCTCAAATGACTTTGTAAGCCTCGTTTCCAAAGTGCTTTGCAATCGTTCATCAACGGTCACACGCATTCTTTCAAGCTGCACAGCATTATCTCTTCTCATCATATCCATACTCTGATTGATAGATGACTGCAAGTTTCTATTTCTATCATCTAGAGCGTCAAAACGCCTATCTAGAGTCTCTCTGAATGTGGAGAGAGAGGAACTTAACTCCTTGGATTGTTCCTTTCCAAGGCGAAGCATTCTATTTTCAGTGCCACTTTTGCCTGTTCTTATAAGAACTATTAGAAGGAGCAATATAGTGAGGGATAATAAGAAAACTATAATAGTGAATTCAGTCATATCTATATATTAGGTCATTTTCACAA
This sequence comes from Sphaerochaetaceae bacterium, assembly GCA_024698005.1. Classification (GTDB taxonomy): domain Bacteria; phylum Spirochaetota; class Spirochaetia; order Sphaerochaetales; family Sphaerochaetaceae; genus Bullifex. The sequence continues at coordinate 1,157 of JAILRW010000076.1, forward strand.
AAATGTTTGTATGCCAGACAAATTAAGTCAAAAATAATGCCTATTTGCAGTTTTTCCTCTCTTAGGTAAGAAAAAACAATGGAGTCCACCGTCAGATATGAACTCCATTGTCTACCTTTATAAAGTATTAAGTATTATTTACTTTACGAGTACAACTTCACCATTTGGATAGTGCTCAGCAACATACTTAGCAACCTTATCTGTCTTGAGAGCCTTTACGAGAGCTACAATGCCAGGATTGTTTTCGTTGCCAGCCTTGACTGCGATAACGTTTACGTATGGGGAATCAGCACCTTCAACAAAGAGACCGTCCTTGGTTGCGATGAGACCAGCAGGGATAGCATAGTTGCCATTGATAACAGCAGCGTCTACATCATCGTAGGTTCTTGGAAGAGAAGCAGCTTCGATCTCAACAAACTTGAGGTTTTTCTTGTTCTCCTTGATATCTGCTGGAACAGCTTCGAGACCTGCATCGTCCTTAAGAGTGAGAAGGCCAGCACTCTGCAAGAGAAGAAGAGCTCTACCTTCGTTGGTTGGGTCGTTAGGAATAGCGATAGTAGCACCATTTGGAAGGTCAGCAAGAGCCTTGTGCTTCTTGGAATAGAGTGCGATTGGTTCTACGTGTACACCACCAGCATTTACAAGGTGGAAGCCTCTTTCGTTATTGAAGGATTCCAGATATGGGATGTGCTGGAAGAAGTTAGCATCGAGATCTCCAGATTCGAGAGCTTCGTTTGGAGTTACATAATCAGTGAACTCGATGATTTCGAGCTTGTAGCCTTCCTTAGCGAGGTCTTCAACTACGAGCTGAAGAAGTGGTACATGTGGGTCTGGGGTAGCACCAATCTTGATGACACTTTCAGACTTCTTCTCAGAAGAACCACCTGCAAAGAGGGAAACAGCGATGAGTGCGATAAGCAAAACAGCAGCAAACTTTTTCATTTTGATTTATCTCCTATATCTTTAATTCGATATTTTGATTGATTATATACAATTCGAGCAACGCTCGGTTTTTTATTATTAAAATGTTTGGATTGGTTTTTGAAAATGAATATATTATGCCCTGCAAGGGCACATCATAGAGGTAAGACGCATGCTTGCAATAACGAATGTTCTCATGTTCTACCTCCTATAAGATACACTTATATTAGTTACATAAAAAAATTGTTGCAATACTTTTTTATAGCGTTGCAACAATTTTTATAAATTTGCTGTTATTTATCTTCTGGCAAGCATCTTTCCTGCAATCTTGTTGCCAATTACCTGAATTACCTCAACAAGCACCAGGATAATTACAACACAGCAGATCATATACTCAGGTCTGAAGCGCTGGTATCCATAACGGATAGCCAAGTCACCAAGACCACCACCACCGATTGCACCAGCCATTGCGGAGTAACCGATAAGGTTGATGATCGTTAGTGTGATACCAGAAACAAGGGCTGGCATAGCTTCAGGTATCATGACCTTGATAATTATCTGCCAATTTGTTGAACCCATAGCCCTAGCTGCCTGTATAACACCTGGGTCAACTTCCTTGAGTGCACTTTCGATAATTCTTGCAACAAAAGGTGCTGCAGCAATTGAAAGAGGAACGATAGTTGCCTTTGTTCCAATACTGGTTCCTACGATTGCTCTTGAAAGAGGAATAAGAAGAATCATGAGAATGATGAAAGGGAAAGACCTTAATACATTGACGATTCTTCCAAGTACACTGTTGAGAACAGGATTTGAAATGATACCTCCCTGCTCCTCACTACTGGTTACGTGAAGAAGAACACCAACGGGAAGCCCAAGCAAGAGGGAGAAAAGGGTTGAAAGAGAGACCATTGTCAGCGTCTCACCGGTTGCCTTCATTACAAGATTCATTAGCTGCTGATTCATTTGATCTCCTCCACACTAACACCGCCCTTAATTAGAGCTTCTATTGCTGCTTCTGCATGCTCTGAGTCGATATCGACGATCATGACACCAATCTTCTCACCATCAACATCCTGGATGCCTGCAGCTCTGATGTTGAACATTGCACCAGTATCTCTTGTTACCTTACTGATTACAACATCATCGGTCTTGCCACCTCTGAAACCGAGACGATACTGACCACCTTCCTTGGACCAGCGGATGATATCCTTCTTGCTGATCTTAACATTGGAGAGGAAGTCCTTTGTGACTTCACTTTGAGGATTAGCAAAGATATCAGTTACCTTTCCTTCTTCTACAACCTGACCAGACTCTAGTACTGCTACTCTTGAACAGGAGTCTCTTACTACTTCCATCTGGTGGGTGATCATGACAACTGTGAGGCTCATCTTCTTCTGGATTTCCTTGATCAGTGCCAGGATTGCTCTGGTTGTCTGTGGGTCAAGTGCACTGGTTGCTTCGTCACAGAAAAGGATTTCTGGTTCACAAGCAAGAGCTCTCGCAATTGCAACACGCTGCTTCTGTCCACCAGAGAGAGTTGAGATCGGAGCATCCCCTCTACCAGCAAGACCTACAACTTCAAGAAGCTCTGCACATCTCTTCTTGATGTGCTCCTTGTCCATACCACAAATTTCCATTGGATATGCAATATTCTGTTCAGCATTTCTAGAGGAGAAGAGATTGAAGTTCTGGAAGATCATACCAATCTTTCTTCTCTCCTGGATTACATCTTTAATATCTAGAGTATCGATTCTCTTATCATCGTAGTAGATTTCACCAGCATCTGGCTTTTCAAGCATACTTATAAGTCTTACAAGAGAAGACTTTCCTGCGCCTGACTTTCCAATGATTCCATATATAGTATTTGATGGTATATTAAGTGATACATCATCTACTGCATGGAGGTCTCCATAGTAGCGCTTCAAGTTTTTCAAGATTATCTGCATATAGGCATCTCCTGAATTGGATTCAAATAACTGACTAATACCTTATCATTTAAGAAAAGACATTAAAAGTGAAAACATGTATGATAATCGCATGAGACTTTATATTTCTGACCTACACTTCCACCATGAAGCGCTACTCAACCACCTTGACCACCGTCCATTCAGTTCTGTGGAAGAGATGAATGAGCACATGATCGAGAAGTGGAACTCGAAGGTAAAGAAGTCAGATGAGGTCTTTGTCCTTGGTGATATCTCACATGGAAATGTAGATAACTCAATCAAGGTTCTAAATCGTCTGAATGGCAAGCTTTCATTGATGATAGGAAACCACGACAGTTTTGCCCAGAAGTCAAAGTTTTTAACGACCTCTACCCGTTTTAGGAAGATAAGTCACTATACAGAAATAAGTGATAACAACAGGAAGGTAATTCTTTCTCATTATCCAATCATGTTCTATAACGGCCAATTTGAACAAAAGAAGGAAGGTGAATATACCACCTATATGCTCTATGGCCACGTACACAATAGCTTTGATGAAATCTTGATCAACAAGTTCATAGAGGAAGCTGAAAAGTACAAGAGAGAAACAAAGGAAGGGACATTTATCCCTACACCTTTTCAGATGATCAACGTCTTCTGTATGTTCTCAGACTACCAGCCTCTTTCACTTGATGAATGGATAGAACTCGATAGAGAGAGAAGAAAGAATATAAGGGAAAACCTTTCTTCTTTACTTAATACGCCTCCTGCTCTCTAACCCTTCTTTTTAACATTTCATAGCGCTCTTTCTTTTCTGTCTTCGAAAAGTGGACATTTCTGTCTTGAAGC
>JAILRW010000100.1 GCA_024698005.1 Sphaerochaetaceae bacterium
CTCTTTGATCACTTCATTGCAAAGAGAAATGAAAATGGAGCCTGGCACATCTCTAAATATCTAGATGAGCATGAACTTGCTCCTGCCTTCCCTCCTGAGGAAGGAAAGGCACTTCTTGAAAAGGAGATGGTGATAATAGAAAAGCATCCTGACGCTTTCGACTACACTTGGCTGCTTGAGCCTATGAGGTCTTTGATGGCAAATCCTCACATGGAAGCAGAAGAATTTATAAAGCTACTATAAAATATATGGTGTCAGATCTTCTCTGGCACCATATTTCTTATTACATCAAAGCCTTTCCATCTTTAAAGGCAATTCCTACCTTGCGCCCAAGCTCTACATAGGCACTGTTGGCAGCATCGTAAGTTATTGGATGAAATACAGAAAGATCGATTTTACCATTTTCATCAAGGATTCGTTCATCTGCAGAGATGTTTACAATCTCACATACCATTATCTCTGTTTTCTCATCGTAGCTGATGAGGTTGCACTCAAAAGCAAATGGAAGCTCATTGATAAGTGGTGCATTTACCTTTCCACTCTTTGTGAAGGTAAATCCTGACTTCTTTGCCTTTTCTGGATCCTTGTTATAGGAAACAATACCTACGTAGTCACAAGGGATAACATGTTCACTATCTGCCATTGCAATTGTGAGAGCACCACTCTTCAGAACATTTGCAGTGGTCCTGTGACCACGGTCAATGCACATTGAAATCTTCTTGTAATCACTCATTCCACCCCAGGCAGCATTCATTACATCTATATTTCCATCCTCATCATAGGTTGAGATGATCAAAACAGGCTGTGGGTATAAATATGCCTTGGCTCCTAAATCTTTTCTCATTATCTACTCCTTCAGGAAAGCGTAAAGTTTCCTATCAGTTTTATAAGTCCTGCATCACGCACACATTCGATATTCCTATTCGGTATGTATTCATTTACATGCCTTGATACGAAATCGAAAGTTTCTTCCTCTATCCTCTGCTTCAGTTCATAGGAGATATTATCAAGAGTACTTATACTTAAGTTTATAATATATCCCCTACCATACTTTGTCCCATAACCCATCGAAAAGATTATGGTCACAGAAAAGATTCCATCATGTATGGGGTTAGCTCCCACTCCTCTCTTCATTCTTGAAGGATGGATGTTGATCTCCTCAGAAAACATATCTTCAAGATGGTTATCTATTACCTTTTCAAAGCTAACAAAACTCTCTTCTAGCTTCTCTTGCCTTGGATCCATATGCACTCCGTATGCAAGATTATGCCAAAATGAATAATTTTGGTCGACACATAAAGTAAAATATGCAGTTTTTATGCAATAAAATTCATATTTTAAAAAAATTTATACATTTTTTGTATTTTTATGCATGAAACTAGTTGACTACAAAGGTCAATATACACAAACTATGCATAAATCTAAGAAAACTATTCGGGAGAATATAAAAAATGAAAAAGTTTATTGCTATTATGCTTATCGCACTCATGGTCGCTGGTGCAGTTTTTGCTGGCGGTGCAAAGGAAGAAGCTTCTGCTAAGAAGTCTTACACATTCGCAGGAAATGCTGAGTGGCCACCACTTGAATATGTAGACGAGAATGGTAATCTCGTAGGCTTCGAAGTTGAGCTCGTTCAGAAGATTGCTGAAGTTGAAGGTGTAGAAATCAAGTATCAGAATGTTGCTTGGGACGGTATCTTCGCTGGTCTTCAGGGTAACCTCTACGATGCAGTTGCATCTGGTGTATCTGTAACAGAAGAGAGAAAGAAGACTATGGACTTCTCCACTGTCATTTTCAAGGTAACTCAGTCCATCCTCACCAAGGCTGATGCTCCAGACTTCAAGGACGAGAAGGACCTCATCGCTGCTAACGCACAGGTTGGTGTACAGGTTGGTACAACAGGCGACTTCGCAGTACAGGATGCTGGTATGAAGACAAAGCAGTATGACGCTGTTCCAGAAGCTGTATTGGCTCTTCTCAACGGCAATATCGACGCAGTTGTCTGTGACTCTCTCGTAGCTAGTGACTTCGTTCTTGCAAATCCTAACTACAAGGGTAAGCTCAAGGTAACAGGCGAGCTCAAGAACACCACTGCAGAAGATATCGCAATGGTTGTAAACAAGGGCAACAAAGAACTCCTTGACCTCATCAATTCTGGCTATGACAAGCTCGTAAAAGATGGTACAGTTGATGCTCTCAAGAAGAAGTACAACCTTCTGTAATTTAAAAACTAATTGCCGAGGGAAGGAGCTTTCCTTCCCTCTTTTGCTTATAGAAAGGAAATCGATATGAAAGATTTTGAAAAGATGCCTGTTAAGGAAGAGAAGCCTAATCAAACAACGATTACAATGACTGATGGCGTTCTCATCCCAAAGAAGGGAAACAAGAGAATACTCTCCTCCTGGATGATGACCTTCATCGGTGCCATCGCACTGTTACTGTTTTTGATCATCTTCCGCGCAGACCCGTACAGAAAGATATTTTTCTTTGTAATCAAGGGAACTCCTACAACCTTTGAAATCACCATCGCAGCAATCGTAGGAGCTGTACTCATTGGAACCCTTACAGGTATCGGCTCGGTTTCCAACAACCGTTTTATTACTAGTCTTTGCGGTGTATATGTTGAGCTCATCAGAGGTATCCCACTTCTCGTACAGCTCATGTTCCTCTACTTTGCACTCGGTTCTATCATCCACATGGAAGGTAACATTGCCGCTATCGTAGCACTTTCAATCTGTTTTGGTGCTTATATGGGTGAAATTGTACGTGCTGGTATCCAGGCAATTCCAAAGGGACAGACAGAGGCAGCAACTGCACTTGGTCTTACCAAGACACAGACCTTCATGCATGTAATCCTCCCTCAGACTATCAAGGTCGTACTTCCTGCAATCGGTAATGAGTTCATCTCAATGCTCAAGGATAGCTCCCTTGTATCTGTTCTCGCTCTTTCTGATATCCTCAAGAAGGGCAGAGAGTACATCTCAAGAACCTTCTTATCACTGCAGACGATGCTCATTGTCGCTCTGATATATCTTATTTTCACACTCGTCCTTTCCCGCTTGGTAGGACTCATGGAAGAGAGGTTGCACAAGAATGGCTAAGATTGAAATTAAAAATGTTTCCAAAAGCTTCATAGATCCAGATGGAAAGATCATGAATGCTGTAAAGAGGACCTCCCTTACAGTCAACGATGGAGAGGTAGTTGTTATCATCGGCCCATCCGGTTCTGGTAAGAGTACACTCCTTAGAACAGTCAACCTGCTCGGAGCCCCTGATACAGGTTCAATTCTGGTAGATGGCATTGACATCACAAAGAACAATGCCGACACAAGAAAGCTCAGAGAAGAGGTAGGAATGGTATTCCAGCAGTTCAATCTCTTCCCTCACCTTACAGTACTTGAGAACATCACTCTTGCTCCTATCAAGGTAAAGAAGATGAAGAGGGAAGATGCAGATAAGCTTGCTATGGAGCTTTTGAACAAGGTAGGTCTTGCAGATAAGGCAAAGAGCCATCCAAACCAGCTTTCTGGTGGTCAGCAGCAGAGAGTTGCAATTGCCAGAGCTCTAGCAATGAAGCCAAAGGCAATGCTCTTTGACGAACCTACCAGTGCACTCGACCCTGAGATGATCAAGGAAGTTCTTGATGTAATGCTCTCACTTGCAAAGGAAGGTATGACAATGCTTCTTGTTACCCATGAGATGGGCTTTGCAAAGGCAGCAGCTGATAAGATCGTCTTCATGGACCACGGTGAAATTATCGAGGAAAGCAGTCCAGAGGAGATGTTCACTAATCCTAAGAGTGAAAGAACCAAGGACTTCTTGCAGCACATTCTGTAATAATCAGGACAATAAAATGAAAGAGGAAAAGCTCAACTGCTTTTCCTCTTTTTTGTTAAGCTCGCTCTATCAAAGTACGCTCTTCAGAGCTTCAATATTATCCTTTACTACCTTGGTAAGAGCACCCTTTTCTACCTTTTCAGGGAAGTTTCTCCAGACAACGACCTCAAGGCCAGAAGCCTGTTTCAAAGGAGAGGCAATTGGATTGTGGACGTTGTCGATTATAAAGTTTGCACCGGACTCCTTGCAGGCCTTGATCTGCTCGGCTGTAGCAGGTGCAGGTCCATAGGTTCCAACTATCTCAAGGCCCAGATCCTTAGCAAGATAAATTTGCATAGAGTGGCAGAATACCTTCTTGCCCTTAGAGGAAGCTGAGACATAGGCAGCACCCTCTTCTACTGTCTTGATGTAATCTTCTATCCTTACCTTTGTGCCAGTTACCTTGCTTATCTTCTCAGTCTCACTCTTTATCTTCTCGATTGAGTTCTGAGTTGAAATCTTCACAAGAGTACAATCTTCATTGGCAATTGTCTCCTTGATGGTATCCATCATCTTCTCATACCCCGCAGAGATGAAGACCTTGGCTCCCCTGACCTTTACGATATCAGATGGAACAAGCTCATATTCTGGTGGATGGCGAAGATTTGCTGGTGCAATTGAATCAAGGTCATCAACGCCAGCAAGATCTGCAAAAGCAGCAGTCCAGGAGGTGGAGCAGATAACATCTACCTTTTCTACCTCACTGACACCTCGAGCAAAGAGAGTCACTGCAATAAGCAGCAGTAACATTACAGAGATAAATCTCTTCATAGTAATTCCTTTAATATCCTCCTTCTTGAAGGATCAACAAATGTGGAACAAACGCTTCAGCGTAAACAGTAGAGTCTTCAGACTCTTATTTTTTTCTACCGACTCCTAGAGAGAGAAGGTAGATAAGTGACGAAACGATAGCAACTGTTGCTCCTGGTGGGAAATCAAGAGCAAGAGAGACAAGATAGCCAAACACAGCAACCAGGAACCCGATGATAGAAGAGTAGATAAACAATCCTCTAAGGCTTTTAGCAAAGCGACCTGCTGTAATTACTGGCAAAATCAACAATGCATCGATCAAGAGAGCACCGACGAATCGCATAGAAAGTGCTACGACCAATGCAACCAGTATTACCATAACATAGCGGTGCTTTTCTGCATCCTTCAGTATTGTTGAAGCAACATCCCTGTCAAAGAAGAGTATAGATATCTCCCTTGAAAAGCAGAGAACATAGAAAACTACAACAAGAGAAAGCAAGATGAAGATTGTAAGCTCTGAGACTGTAATCGTGTAAGGGGAGCCCCAGATAAGCTCAAGAGTATCTTTTGCAGGAACATCGAATACTTGAACAATGACAGAAGCAATGGCCATGGAAAGGACCATAAGCACTGCACTGGAAAGTCCTAGATGCATATTTCTTCCACCACTGAGATATACCATAACAAGCACTGTAACTAGTGAAAGCAGGATATAGCATACAAGTGGTGGGAAATTGAAGGCCAATGCAATAGCCCCTCCCAGAAGCAGAGAATGCATCAGCATATATCTGAGTGGCAACATATCAAGACGGGTTACCATTACACCTGCAAGAGGAAATGAGACTCCAGCAAAGAGAAGAGCTACAAAGCCCTTGAGGATTGGAGGAAGCAATAACAGCTCAAGCAAGGTGCCCTCCTTCAAGGTGAAGCCTTGGCCATCCCAAGCGTCTGTTCATCACATCATCATGGCTTACAAGCAAGATCGTAGGCATCTCTGAAAACCTTAGAGAAGAGAGAAGGTCTGCAATCTCGTCCCTACTCTTGCTATCCAAGCTTGCAGTTGGTTCATCGAGGACAAAGAGTCTCGATTTAGCAGCAAGCGCTCTGGAAAGATTTACCTTCTGAGCTTCACCACCAGAAAGCGTGAAGTAGTT
>JAILRW010000117.1 GCA_024698005.1 Sphaerochaetaceae bacterium
AAGGTAATAAGAATAGAGCCTGAAGCCCTTCGCCTACAGGTCGAAGATAAAAGCATATCATTTGATGATATTATTGATATCACCTCTTGAATTTGAAGTTCAGCATAGCAATCGAAGAGATTACCAGAAGAATTCCAACCAAGCTAACAGCCCCTATTCTCTCTTTATAAAGCGCAACTCCGATAAGGGAAGCGACTACTACTTCAACAGAAGCTATGACTGGGACTCTGCTTGTCTCCTTGATCATCTCAACACCTCTGTAATAGACGATATAGGTTAAAGAAGTTGCAATCAGTGCGTATATAAAGCCCCAGACTAGAATTGGCCCACTGAAGATGAACTCGGATGTAACGAATAAAGATCTCAAGAGAATAAAGATCGAAGCAAAGAAAAAGCTATACATCGCAGTGAGCAGAGGGTTGCCACCCTCTGTGGCAATGCGCCCAATAATTGCAGCAAGAGAGTAGCAGAAACCCGCAGCAAGACCTAGGAATATGCCACCAAAGGCCAAAGAGGAGACATCCAAATTACCATTGGTAACGGTCAGCACACAGCCTAGGATGTTCATCAAGATTGCAAGCCCTTTCTCTAGCGTCAGCTTTTCTGAAAAAAGCAACATGGAAAAGAGCAAAGTAAAAACAGGAGAAACGTATAGAAGCACTGAGCCGAATGAAACTCCAATTATTTCGATTGCTCGGCTATAGCAAAGGTTGTAGATAGCCTGGGTTATTATACCAAGCAGAGCACAGGCAAAAATATTGCGCCTGGAAAGAAACATCTTTTCAGGTCCCAGTTTTATAATGCAGATGAAGAACATTATTAGAAAAGAAAAGCCTACTCTCAAAAGCGCAATAGTATCGGCAGTGGCTCCTGCCAAACCTAGCTGTTTTACGAACAGGCCTATGGTTCCCCAAAGAAAACCTGCAATAAAAACAAATAGGTAGCCACGTCTCTCATTATTCATAACAAGTGGATATTACTACTTTTGTTTTTCTCAGAGAAGTGATTCCCCATTGCCCATCACAGGAATATCGTAAGCTGTTGCATTTTCTAGATGGAAGCACATCATCTTATACCCTGTCTTCTCATTGTAGATATCCTTCAAGCTTGGGATCATATCTAGAATGGCAGCAGCATACTTTTCATCACTTTCAAAGACAGCAGTTCCTGTATATCTTAGCCAATGGCCATCGCTCTTGGTAGAAACAATCTGTACACTAGGATTTTTCAAAAGCTCTCTATAGACCTCCTTGAAGTCTCCAACTCCAAAGATAATCTTACCATCCATTTCCAGATGAGCCCCTAAAGGTCTAACTCTTGGTTCATTCCCATTGCAGGTAGCAAGATAGAATATTCCACATTCATTCAAAAAATCATTTACTTTACTCATTCATTTCACCTGCCTTTTTTATTTTCATACATTCTCTTGTCAGCAAGAGTGATGCATTCAGCAATATTGCCTTCCCCACCATAGATTGCAAATCCACTAGATACGGTAGGAATCAGAGGATTTGACTGTTTTTCACGTTCCAGTAATATACAGAATTTTCTATCCAAATCCTCAACAAGCTCCTCGAAATTCACAGCCTTCAAGTTCTTCTTTGTGATAACGCAGAATTCATCTCCACCAATACGATAACAAAGACACTTTCTTCCATAGCAGGAAAGAATCAACCTTGAAACCTCCTTCATGATGATATCTCCAAAGGAGTGCCCATAGCTGTCGTTGATCTTCTTGAAATTGTTTATATCGAACATGATTATGGCACTTTGGTGCTTGATGCTTGCAGCGTGTGCCTTGAAACACTGCCTGTTGAGTAGTCCTGTCAGGGAATCTACCTGCAGAGAAAGATTTATGTAATACACATAGAACATCATTCCCGCCATGGCTCCGCTGATCCAAGTCGTTCTCACCTCGCTATTCATCATCTGGATACCGATACCGACACTCAAAAAGAGTACTATAAGAATGAGAACTTCAAAATTTCTAGCCTGATATCTGCTACCAATTCTCAGTATTTCGAAAAAGAGCATTACTACGCAGAAAACGTAGAAGGTAATATATATCCAATAGAACTCACCTCTGTGATAGAAGTTATTCTCATCAATATAGAAGATGAAGCCCTTAAAAGCTGAAACAAACTCCAGAAGTGCATTTATTATAATTATTGGGAAAAGCCACTGTTTCCTTTTTGCTTCTCCAATGACAGCAGTCCAAACTGCAAGCAATGCAGGAGCAAGAGAGAATTCCAAGGCTTTGACCAGAGCATGGAGGAAGATGTACCTGCTAGGCCAACCATTCATTACAACGCCAAGCCATTCAGCAAAAGAAACAATTATGATGAGAATAAAGGCCGACATGAACCCGACCTTTACTCTTCCATCTATCATACGGGAACGATAGCTGTGTACACACATTACAAGCATCGAAAGGGATGCAAGAATTATCAATGATGTGTACAGATCCATGTTACTTCCTCATCAAATCTTTAATGCTCTTATCCTTGAAGTAATCCTCTAACAAACCATTTAGTTCATTCCACATAGGCAGCGAACGACAATCATCCTTTCTCTGACAATCTGGAGAACAGCTATCAACACAGTTTACAGGAGAAACAGTTCCTTCAGTTACATCAAGAACCTCGAGTACTGTAATTGCTTCTGGGCTCCTTGAAAGTTTATAGCCTCCACTCTTACCCCTAAAGCCTTCGATCAGACCTGCATTGACAAGTTCACGAGCTATACTTTCCATGTATTTAAGAGAAATGTCCTGTCTGATCGAGATATCGCGCAATGAAACGAGCCCCTCATCTGAGTGCTCTGCCATATCGACCAGTGCGCGCAATGCATATCTACCTTTTGTTGAAACTAACATTTCCTATACCCGTAAGATTTATTATATCCCTGAATACTCTTCGCTACAATCAAAGAAAATAAGGCCTCTGTTTGATTGCAGTATTATTGAACAACTTTTCCACAGCACAGTTATAGTCGATAGTCTTGCGAGCTTTCCTGATGCTCTTCACAAGCCTCTCCCCATCCTCAAAGAGACGGCACCAGTACCACCAGAACTCCTTCATCCTATCAAGATAGATATCACCACCTGGCATGATATTCATCATTGTTCTCTGCATATCAGAATGGAAGGAGAAAAACTCTTCAATTGTAAGCTGAGAGCCACCCTCGCAAAGGCGAGCAAGTGCTGGATTGCATATGAGCCCCCTACCTAACATTATGTGCTCAACCTCTGGATATCTTGTTCTGAAATCATTCACACTCTCTGGTGTGAACAGGTCTCCATTATATCCAACTGGAACCTTGCTACTCTTGTAGACAAAATCAAAAGCCTCCATATTCACGCTGTTCTTATAGAAATCTGAGCGAAGGCGTGGATGGACAATTAGCTCCTTTATAGGATAGTTGTTGAAGATATCAACTAGTCGTGGCAGAAGCTCAAGGGAATCAAACCCTACCCTCGTCTTTATGGAAATTGGAAGCTGTGAAGAAGAGAAGATTTCATCAAGAAATCTCTCAAGCTCCTCAGGATGAGCTAAAAACCAAGAGGCTCTCTGCTTTCCAACAACAGTCTGCATAGGACAGCCTAGATTGAGATTGACCTCCTCATATCCCTTTGCTTTTATATCTCTGACGAAATCGACAAACAGATCACTCTTATTGGTCATAACCTGTGGAATTACATTAAGCCCCTGATTATTCTCATTTATCAGTTCGCGCACATCTCTACCCATCACATTGCCATAGCGAGGGGTCAGGAAGAAGGTGTAGTAGCGGTCGATCTTGTCAAAATGGCGACTAAATACCTGTCTGTACCACCAGGTAGTTATGCCCTCCATCGGTGCATAGGAATAAATCATTTCAGCCAACTATTAGCATTATTATTAGATAGATGACAATAGATATTGGGATAGCAAGCGAACTTACCATCGCCGCAAGCTTGGTATCACAGTCAATATCCTGAACTAGAACAACAGTAACTGAAGTAGGAGGAGCCAAAAGACAGATTGTAATTGCTATCTTCATAAGGGACTCGGAAGCAGAAAAAAGATAAAGGTAAAGGATTATAAGAGCTGCGACAAAGAAACGGGTAAGGAAGATTCTTATAGCTGCCTTTATCTGAGAATTCTCAATCTTCAGATCAAGTTGGGTTCCTATCATAAACATGGCAAGAAAACCATTGGCCTGAGCAATTGGACCAATTACCAGCGTCACTTCTGAAGGTATTCTGATTTTAAAGATTGAAAGGAGACCTCCAATTATATAGAAGTCCAGAGGAATACTTCTGAAGAGCTTCTTTACAAAGGCGATGAAATCAAACCTATTCTTCTTGGAGGCAACTGTACCTGCAACTGCAGGACCAATACCCAAGCTCATTATACAGTTGGAGGCATCGAGCATTGCCAGATAGCCAACTGCAGCAATTGGGAAGAAGCTCTGGCAGAAAGGAAGTGCAAATGAGCCAACATTCAAACTGTTACAGCATAGCATTGTCGTTGCCGCTCTCTTCTTGTCATAGCCGAAGGAGGTCACAAACCTGGAGAATACAAGGGCTGCTATGTTATAGACAAATCCAATAATGAAAGCGATCAACAAAGAAAGAGAGAACTTTACTGAGATAAAACTCACTATAACAGTACAGGGAAGAGTAAAGTTCATTATTATCTTCCCTAGCCTCTTACCATCGGCTCTCGTGATAAGACCTGAGGAGACGCTAAAATAGCCCATCAATATTATGACAATGAAGCCCAATGACTTCAGAAGTACAGTACTCATGGTATCAATACTACCTCTCTATGAGCTGAGGAAAAAGCACACAAAAGCTTTTTACGTCTATCAAATTGCTCCAAGGGTTCTGAAAAGGAAGAACCAGAAAGTTAAAGTGAAGGCACTTAGCAAGGTTGTCATTGCAATTGTCGCAGATGTAACAGCTCCCTCATACCCCATGTTCTTGGCCATTACAAAGGAAGCAACTGTCGTAGCAGAGCCCAGCATTACTATGATTGCAACCAGTGCTTCATTTCTAAAACCGAAGAAGTAGGCAATTGGAGCAAAGATGGAAACAAAGAGCAATAACTTGAAGATTGCAGCAACAATTGCAGGCTTCAAATTTCCAGATATACGCTTGAAGTCCAGGCTCGCGCCCATAGCAATTACACCAAGAGGAGTTGCTGTTGCACCCACATTCGAAACAGTCTTGTACACAATACCTTTCAAAGGGATTCCTATAAAGGACCAGACAAGTCCAATTGCTATTGCGATAAGGATTGGATTCTTAACTATCCCTAAAAAAGATCTCTTCAACTTCTCTTTACTTATACCCCTCTCTCCCGGCTTGAAGAGAGAAAGGACTATGACTGCAAAGATATTGTAAAGAGGAGCACAGCCTAGGACCATCAAAGGGCCCATACCTGTAGTCGAGTACATGCTCTGAATAAAGGCTATTCCCAATATGGTTGCGCTGCTTCTATAGGAAGCCTGAATGAACTCTCCCCTGACAGAATGGTCCTTGAAAAGAAACGAAACAAGGGTCGAAATCATTATGGAAAACAGTGTCGCCATGAAACAGAAGAGCACATAGTTAAAATCCCAGGCACTCTTGAAATCAATTACAGCCAGGTCCCTGAAAAGGACAAAAGGAAGAGCGATGGTGAAGACAAACTTACTGAGGCGATTTGCAAAGCCTTCATCCATAATCCCCACTCTTCTGAAGAGCACTCCAAGTAGCATCATCAAGAAGACAGGCATTGTAGAATTGAGACTGAAGATAATATTTTCCATACCTCTATGATAATATTGTTTAATGCGCTCTATTCCAACACCATTAAATTGAAGTGACATCTAAATTTTTCTATAATTTTTACATGTCACTTGTCAGAAATGCCCGTCTTGAAGACGCATCACGGCTTCAAGAAATCTATGCCTACTATGTTCTGAACTCTGCAATCACCTTCGAATATATTCCACCAACAGAGGAAGAGTTCAGAAGCAGAATGGAACACACCATGAAAAGGTTCCCATACCTTGTGCTCGAAAAGGAGGGAAAGATTATGGGGTATGCATATGCAGAGGTCTTCAAGGCAAGAAGTGCATATGACTGGTCTGTTGAAACTACCATTTACCTCGATAAGGATATGCAGAAAAGAGGCTATGGGAAAAAGCTATATGAAGCGCTATTTTCCCGCCTGAAAGCTATGGGAATACAGAATCTATACGCCTGTATTGGAGTTCCCGAAGAGGATGATGAGTTTCTTGACCATAACAGCGTAAGTTTCCATGAGCATATGGGCTTTACCCTTGCAGGTTCCTTTAGCCAGTGCGGCTACAAATTCGATCGTTATTACAATATGGTCTGGATGGAAAAGATCATAAATGAACACACCATTCCTGCTAACAGAATAGATACTTCAAAAAGGAGATAAGAATGACAAATTTCAAGAGTGTAACTACCCCTATCACCCTTTCCAATGGGATAAAGATCCCTTGTGTTGGATTTGGTACATGGCAGACTCCAGATGGAGATGTCGCCTACTCCTCTGTTATGGCAGCTCTCGAGTATGGCTATCGTCACATTGATACTGCAACTGCATACGGCAACGAAGAAAGTGTTGGCAGGGCAATCAATGATTTTCTAAAGAAGTCTGGCGTCAAGAGAGAAGAGCTTTTTATCACAACAAAGCTTTGGAACAAGCATCACAGCTATGAGTTGGCAACCAAGGCCATCGATGAGTCACTTAGAATGCTTGGCCTTGAATACATCGACCTCTACCTTGTCCACTGGCCAAACCCTGTAATGTTCCGTGACCACTGGAAGGAAGCAAATAGAGAGAGCTGGAAGGCAATGGAAGAAGCTTATGAAAAAGGAAAGCTCCGCGCTCTTGGACTGAGTAACTTCAGACAGCATCACATTGATGAACTCTTGAAAACAGCTAAGGTAAAGCCTGTAATGAACCAGATCAAGCTCTGCCCTGGAATCTGCCAGGATGAGCTCGTTGCCTACTCCAGAAGTCTTGGAATGGCAATTGAAGCCTACTCCCCAATGGGAACAGGTGGTCTTCTTGGTGAAAAGACAATAACAGATCTGTCAGCCAAGTACTCTGTTACACCAGCTCAGCTCTGTATACGCTACTCACTTCAGAAGGGATATATTCCTCTTCCAAAGTCAGTAACTCCAGAAAGGATCAAGGCAAATATGGATGTCTTCGGTTTTGAAATTGAAGCTGAAGATATCAAGGTGATGGACACCATCTCCCACGAAGGACTTGGTATCTCACCTAACAGAGACCCTGATACAACAAACTTCTAATTTCTTTCAAGCATGTAGGAGATAATTCTATCTCTCTCCTCTATAGAGTCAGCTCTGACAAGGAATACGTGATCCCCGATCTCTCTAGCATGGAGAGCGGGGATTCCTGCTTCCATGACAATGTTGTCTTTCAGATTATCCCTGACTTCTTCATCAGAGTGCTTGTGGTCAATTGAATTCTTTCTACCAACATGGGTGACATAGTGGCTGAATCGACAGTTCATGTAGCTTCTATCATGAATAATTGAATCTGCCCAGATTGTATAGACATCAGAGTCCAAGGCGTAGTTCATCTCATCTGGAATGAAGCCCCCTGGAGCTCTCATATTTACCTCAAGTGCAACGATACTTCCCTTCTTTCCAAGCCCCTTCTTGCTCTCATCAAGACGGAAGAACTCGAAATGAAAGAAACGATTTCTAACTACAAAAGCTTTAAGGATTTTCTCGCCCGCCTCTCTCAGGTCATCTGGTGGATTAACACAGTAGGAAAGAACGTCCCCATCACTATCGACAACCTCCAATGGAGCAACTGGCTGTAGCTGGCTCAGTGCCAGAATTACATCGCTTCGACTGTTAGTTATTCCATCAAAGGTCTCTATATGCCCTGGAACAAACTCCTCCTCTATGTAGGAAATGTCCAATTTGTTCTTCCAAAAAGATTCAATCTCTGTCCTATCTGTAAGCTTATGGGTATCAGTTGCACCAACGCCCTTATCTGGTTTGATAATCACTGGATAGCCAACCTTGTCAGCAAAGGCAAGCGCTTCCTCCAATGAAGTTGGAAGAATATATCTAGCAGATGGAACGCCGGCTGACTTGAAGGCTTCTTTCATCTTTGACTTGTGATTCATTTTCACAAGCTCTTCAACATTTGGACCTGTCTTTATGTTGAAATCACTTCTTAGTCGTGCATCAAGAGGAAGCCAATATTCATTCTGGCTCTCGATATAATCGATACGGCCATAACGGGCAATATAGCTTGCGGTAGCCCTATATACACTTTCATAATCTTCAAGCGAATTAACATAGGTGTAATCAGAAAGCCCATCCATGAAACCAGGTCTGCCAGAATATGGACAATCTCCTATACCGAGTACTGTGACTCCTCGTTCTTTCAGCCTAGTTGTGAATTCTCTAAAATGTTCCGGATAGTGTGGAGAGATGAAGATGAAGTTCATAATGCTATTCCTTTGTTGGCAAAACACTAGCAAAGAGAAAAAGATGGGTCAACTTTTACGCAGCCCCAAAATAAAAAATTGGTGACCTATTTGGTCACCATAAGCATTATTCGTCTGGTTCACTGGAAATTACTTTACCAATATTCCATCGGCTTGCAGCTGTCTTAGCTGCCTCCAATCTCTCTTCTGGGGTGTTGTAACCAACCTCAGCAGTGTGGCAACCACAGTCAAGACAGGAGACATAGACGCACCAGCCATTCTCTTCTTCCACTACACCAACACCGTGACAGCGTGGGCAATCCAATAATTCTACGCTTTCATTAAGATCCAACATAATATCTATATTCCCTTATATTTAAATTTTTTTGAAGTAGGAATTACCCAGTTGTATCGGAACAACTATTTAGAAGATTACTCTTTATATCATAGAAAGACCCGGTTCAAAACTAATGAGCCGGGTCAACACTCTCAATCAGACTTTTTTAAGTCTGGAAATAACAACACCTACAACAAATCCAACTATTGAAGGAACTACCCAGCCAAGGCCCAATGAATAGAATGGGAATATTTTAGAAGCTAGTCCATCCAAGGCTGTGATGCCAAAGGCATGCACAAAGTCAAAGACTGCAGCAACTAGGGCAAAGATTGTGGTCCAGAGATAGACTTCGCGGCTTCCCTTAAAGAAGCTATCGAAAAGCACGAGCAATGTCAGTGTAATTGACAGAGGATAGAGAAGCATAAGCATTGGGATGGAGAACTTGATTATAGAATCAAGTCCGACATTGGAAACTACAAAGGCAAAGAGAACAAACCCGATCGCCCAGGCGTTGTAGTGTCTAGCACCTGTATAGGTTTCATCAAAAGCCTTTCCAATACTTACAACAAGACCAATCGCTGTCTTGATACAGGCAAGAGTTACGATGAGACCAAGTATGATCCTGCCAGCGTGTCCAAAGTAGTGCTTACAACAGTCTGCAAGAGCAATACCACCATTGCTGCTTATCTCTACAGCTCCGATACTTGAAGCGCCCATAAAGGTTGCACCTGCATAGATCAAGGCCATGAGAAGACCGCAGTAGATGCCAGATTTGACAGTTGATGTGGCAATATCTCTGTTGTCTTTGATACCAAGGCCCTTGAGGACATCTACAACAACGATACCAAAGAGAAGTCCTGCGATAACATCCATTGTGTTGTACCCTTCAATAAGCCCCTTTGGAAGAGGATGAGAAGCGTACTCAGCAGCAGGAGCAAAGCTGGACAGGCTTGAACTCATAGGACGGATAATAGAGAAGATAATCAGCATCAGGAAGAAAAAGAGGAAGGCTGGATTCAGGAACTTACCAATTGAATTCAAGATACCATTAGGTTTTAGAGAGAAGCCCAGGACAATAAGGAAGAATATTGCAGTTACGACTACAATTGGAATACCTGTACCATTAAAACCAATTGTGTAAGAAGTAGTTGCACATCTTGGGATAGCGAAGAATGGTCCTATGGTGAGATATAGGATCGTAGAGAGAATGTAACCATAGCTCTTGGATACCCGGCCTGCGATATCAAAAAGCGAGTTCTCACGACTCAGGCCAAGGGCGACAACTGCAAGGAGAGGCATTCCAACGGCAGTGACGAGGAAACCAATCAAAGCTGGGAACATATTTGCACCAGCTAGCTGTCCCATATGAATAGGGAAAATGAGGTTTCCTGCTCCGAAGAACATACCGAAAAGCATGCTTGCAACAGCAATCGTTTCGGCAAATGTCAGTTTTCTCTTGTTGTTATCCATGGCGTTATTATAGCAACAAAATGCAACATATAAAGATTTTTCTTTACATACAATAAAAAAAAGGAAGTGATTTTCACCACTTCCCTACATAAAAGCATAATTAATTACTGTCTAGCAGCAAGATCCTTGTCGATAGAGTAAAGACCCTTTGCTTCGTGACCGAAGAGCTCATACTTCTTCAAAAGACCTTCAGCATTCTTCTCCTCTTCACACTGCTCTTTTACATACCAGTCGAGGAACTGCATTGTTCTGTAGTCATCAACTTCGATTGCAGTCTTGTAGATCTTGTTGATAAGAGCAGTAACATATCTCTCGTGCTCGAGACCGAGCTTGAGAGGGGTATCTGCAGATTCTAGCTTTGGATTTGGCTTATCGATAGCCTCGAGGGTTACCTTCTCACCATTGTCGACCATGTAGTCACGAAGCTTCATTGCATGATCCCTCTCCTCTGCAGCCTGAACGTCATACCACTTAGCAAAGCCATCGAGGCCAAGATCGTAATAGTAGTTTGCAAAATCTAGGTAAAGGTATGCAGAGTAAAACTCCTTGTTGATCTGCTCATTGATCAGATCACTAACTTTCTTGTTAAGCATTGAAAACACCTCCGTAAAATGTTCTATAGAAATTTAGCAAATTTTATCTCAGCGGACAAGCAAGGCAATTAAAGATGTCGCTACATCTTCGACCTGCTGGCTCTTCTTTATCCCAAAACGGCAGTAGTAGGCAAAGTGCTCACAGTTATTGAAGACAAGATCGTACTTGCCTCTATGTTTACCAATCTCTGTTCTCGCCCTTCTGACAACCTCATCATCTGGGAAAGGGATCAGCTTGGAGTCGCTTTTTTCTCTCATGATATAGAGCTTCTCTCCCCTAAGAAAATCCTTGAGAGAGGTCTCGTTGATATCCGCCTCCATTGGGTTTATCTCCTGTCCCTTCGGGCCAGAGAAGTGAACAACTTTTCCATCTCCTGCATATATTCCATAGTGCTGGTAAAGTCCACCTGCACTGTTTTTGCAGATAATATCGCCCTTCCTTGGGTAGACCCTTATAGCATCGCACTCACTTTCTCTCACAAGAAGTGTGAATGCATAGGTAATAACTGCAACGTCATCAAGAAGTCCCGCAAAAGGAATGAAGTCCGGAACAACATCAAAAGGAGAAATCATGTATATCAGAGAACCGACAATGAAAACTTTCAAAGTCGCAGGAGTATTAGGAGATTTGAAAGCCTCATACAGAGCAAGAACCTTGCTCCAGACCTTCTCTAGAGGTCCCTTTTTCATACTATCAAGCTTTGTGGCAACAAGTTGAAGATCTTCCTTGGTGGCTTTCTCTCCCATCTCTTTTGCCATCTCTATAGCTTTTTTCTCGTCAAAATCTTCATTCATATTTCAAATATATAGATAAAAGAAGCTTTTGTGTGTAAATTTCAAATTATGAAATATAGGAATTTTTTATTGATACTTATCCTATTGGTTTCATTACTTCCTCTACAGGCAAAGCAGAATAAGAGCACACTTATTTATGACAGTGTTCATGATAAAGAAAAGGAGTTTGAAATCAATGTAGATTGGTCATTAGACCATCTAAAAAAAGACCCATCTGTATATAATGATGAACTAGCAAAGGCAGCAGCCATCCTTGCAAGAAGTATCTATGTTTCAAACGAAAGACTTGAAAGCAACCTCAAAATACTGGGTTATAGCAAATTTGAAATTCATGAAGAGAATGATAAGGTTTCAAAACCAGTCTGTGCCTTTGCACATCAAGGTGACAATAATGCAAATTACTTCGTAATCATAGTAAGAGGTACAAAATCCTATTTTGATGCAGCAACTGACGTGTATGCAGTTTCAGACTCTTTCTCGGGAGCTTCAGAATATGTATTTGGAGAAGTAGAAAACTATATCAAGACTATTGAACCAGGCGATAGCAATAACAAAAAGAACGTGTTCTTCGTAACTGGTCACAGTTTGGGCGGAGCTGTTGCAAACGCCCTCTCTCTGTTGCTTGAGAAATACACTTCTGAAGAGAACATCTTCACTTACACATTCGAAGCTCCTTCCCTGAACGTCCCTGTAGAGAAAAAGGGTGAAACAAGAGCTTTGAATCTTATAAACGCAAATGACATCATCCCAACCCTTCCCGCACCAGAAGGAAGATATGGCTCTGATGTCAGGTATGATCCAAGTTTTCTTGATCCAACTCTATATATACAAGTTTCTAGCAGAAGTCTTGATGATTTGTATTCTACAGATATGGCTGCCACTAGCTACAACCACTTCATGGATCAATCAATGTGCTACGTGCTAACACGAGCAAATGAGACAGATATTTAATTAAGTATTTACTTAATCAAATTTATATTGCAATCTTAACTCATGAACCTTGCTAAACAGTTGAAGGCGTTGGGTGACCCGACTAGGCTCAAAATTTTCCAAGCACTACTCGAGAGAAAGCACTGCGTGCGCTCTCTTTCCAATAAGCTTGGAATTACAGAGTCTGCAATCTCTCAGCATTTGAAAGTACTGAAAGAGGCTTCTTTAGTGTATGGAGAGCGTTATGGCTACCACGTCCATTACTTTCCTACTCAGGAAGCTCTGGATTTCCTATCAGCAGAATTCCTGACGATGAAGGGAAAATCAAAAGTACTCGACAGAGACCCTAACGTCTGTAACTGCAGTTTCAGGAGAAAACAAGATGAACATACTCACTGACCTATTTATTACCTTTGCAAAGATTGGCTCCTTTACCTTTGGTGGTGGCTTTGCAATGATTTCTTTGATAGAAAACTCCTGTGTATCAGAAAAGAAATGGATAAGTCACGATGAGCTTATGAACGTCACAGTTCTCGCACAGTCTACACCTGGCCCAATTGCCATAAACTGTGCAACCTACGTTGGGTACAAAAAGGCGGGACTCATTGGAGCGATAGTTGCTACTATTGGAATGGTACTTCCCTCTTTTCTTATAATCCTGCTTATTTCTAACCTACTTGATAACTTTCTTGAAATCTCCTGGGTACAGAAAGCTTTCATGGGAATCAAGCTTGCAGTTGGAGTACTTATTCTCGATGCTGGTATCACCATGATAGCAAAGATGAAGAACAAAAAAGCTCTTACTGTTTCGATCTTGCTGCTATCCTTTGTGGCAATGCTTGCAACTAACTTCTTCTCTCTTGGTATTTCATCAATTGTAATAATGCTCCTTGCCGCCCTTATAAGCCTTTCAGCTTCACTAGGAGGTAATAGATGATCTACATAGACCTGTTCCTTGGATTTCTTAAAGTTGGAATCTTTGCCTTCGGTGGAGCATATGGAGCAATTCCTCTTATTCGCGATGTTGTTCTTTCCTATGGTTGGATTACTGATGACACGCTCACATATATGATTGCTGTAAGTGAAAGCACTCCCGGTCCTATAATGGTCAACCTGGCAACATACATTGGAAGCAACCAGGCGGGAGTATTTGGAGCACTTCTAGCAACAACAGCAGTTGTGCTTCCCTCATTTGTAATCATTCTGCTTCTGACAGCAATCCTTAAGAATGCGATGAAGAATCGCTATGTTAAGGCCGTTTTAATGGGCTTGAAGCCAAGTATCATAGGAATAATTCTAGCGACAGGTATCTTGATGATATTTAACCGTTGCATCAACTCAAATGGTATCAATATCAAGAACGCGCTCGTAACAGCACTTTTAATTGCTATCCTGTACTCATCAAAATATCTTCTGAAAAAGAAACTGTCCCCTATTCTTCTAATAGTACTTTCAGCTTTTATTGGCCTATTAGTTTTCTGAAGTGAATAGGAGCTGGTTGTTTTCAATGCAGCTTTTTACATCACCCTTGTTCTTAAGATATGTGATGTAGGAGCGCAGTGTAGAGCCTACTAGCACGTACTGCTCATAAGTGAGTGTGAGACTGTAATGATCAAAGAGTTTCCTCAGAAGTATTTCAAAAGTGACAGCCTCTTTTGAGAGCGCTATCACTGTCTCACAGATTTCATTCACTTTAGCGATATTTAATCTAGCTAGAGGTCCAATATTCTCAGTCATTTCAGCATGAGAAGGAATAAAGATTCTCGCATCCATATTGCAGATCTCTTCAAGAGTCCTAAGATAGCTCTCTACATCGACAAGGAAACTAATCTGATACTT
>JAILRW010000128.1 GCA_024698005.1 Sphaerochaetaceae bacterium
AGTATAGACATTGAGACCACTAAAAGCTTTTTTTTCAACGAACTCCACACAGTATCACCTCCATGCCTTGTCCAGTAAATCCATGACGATAATTCCTTTTGTAAACGTAATGTACCCTGCGGACTGCAAGCATCTATTTTATTATAACACAGGACGACTTTTAAACAAAAACCACGCTAAATGCAGGGCCATCAGAAGTAAAACAATCGATCATGCCTGGAGGTTATATGAATCTTTGAGAAAGCACGGGGATATTGACAGATATGGAATTCTGGAAGAGACTGGAAACGAAAGGAGACTATGGTTCCATGGTCTCTGGTTGAGACCCCGTGATCTTAGCAGCTGAGGCTGGCTCTACAGAGCTGGCCGTTTTTTTTCAGCTCCCTTTATGACGCCCTATCTCATTCCTTGCTCTTCTCACTATTTCATCTTCTGGCAATGGCTTGAGTTTGGACTCACTCTTTTCTCTCATGATGTAAAGCTTCTCGCCTTTCAGAAAATCTTTTAGTGTTGTCTCGTTTATATCCGCCTCAAGAGGGTTGATCTCCTGACCTTTAGGACCAGAGAAATGCACTACCTTGTTATCACCTACATATATTCCATAGTGTTGATAAAGTCCTCCTGCACTATTCTTGCAGATGATATCACCCTTTCGAGGGTATACTCTGACTGCACTGCAATCAGTTTCTCTCAAGAGCAAAGTGAAGGCATAGGTTATTACTGCAACATCATCAACAAGTCCAATGAATGGAAAAAAATCATAGAAAAGATCTAAAGGTGAGACCATATATATCAGGGCACCTATTATCATGATTTTCAGCGGACCTGGAGTGTTTGGTGATCTGAATGCTTCATAGAGAGATAGGACCTTGTCCCAGATCTTCTCAAGCGGCCCCTTCTTCATACCTCCTATTTTGGCATCGACAAGCTGAATGTCCCTATCTGAGGCTTTAGCCCCCATCGCTTCTGCCATCTTTATGGCCTTATTCTTGTCAAACTCATCCTTCATAATTCAAATATAAGGACAAGGATTCAATTTGTGTGTAAAAAAGTACCCAGAAGTTTTTGTCTCCTGGGTACAAGTTGATATTGTGTTAGGAGTATTTATCAGTCCTTTACCAATTCAGCATGAAGCTCTCCCTCACTCTTGGCAACCATAACAGCTGCAGCAGCATCGCCAACGATGTTTGGAATAACACGAGCCATATTGAGAATTCGATCGATACCAGCAAGAAGCGCAATAGTTTCAAGTGGCAGATTAACTGCGTTGAGAACGATTGTAAGCATAACAAGACCAGATCCAGGGATACCAGCTGTACCGATAGAAGCAAGAACCGCTGTCACCATAACCATGATCTGCTGTGCAACTGTAAGCTGAATACCAAATACCTGAGATGCAAACACAACTGCTACAGCCTCATATATTGCAGTACCATTCATGTTCATTACAGCACCGAATGGAATTACAAAATCTGCTACACGGTCACTGACACCTAGTCGCTTTGTACACTTTAAATTGAGAGGAATTGTTGCGACAGAAGAGCAGGTTGCGAATACAAAGAGCATTGCTTCCTTCATGGTAGAGAAGAACTTTATTGGATTTATTCCACCATAGAGACCAGCCATCAAGCCGCCCTGAATGAATACGGTGAAAAGGAAACAGGTGATATAGCAGGCTGCAATTGTCTTGATGTAAGGCATTAAAACACTCAGTCCATATTTACCAACAATGTTTGCCATGAGGCCGAATACACCATATGGAGTGAACTCGAGGACAATGTTTGTAATCTCCTTCCAAGCGTCTGTCCAAGCACGGAAGAAATCGAGAACAGGAGCCCCCTTTTCACCGAGCTTGATAAGTGCAAAACCAAGCAAGAGAGAAAAGAAGATGATCTGGAGAAGATTCTGGGTGCTGAGAGAATTGAACGGATTATTTGGAATTATACCCATCAATGTATCTACAACACTTGGAACACTCTTTGCATCATAAGTCACAGTACTTTCCATAACAAAGCCTGCACCGATTTGCATGAAGTTACAGAGTACAAGACCAATTGCTACGGCAACTGCTGTTCCTGCGAGAAAAATGAAGAGTGTTTTGCCACCAATCTTTCCAAGGGTCTTGAAGTCTCTTACATCTGCTGCAGCGCAGATAAGAAGACCAAGTACCATAGGAGCAACAACCATTGTAAGAAGCCTTGTCAGGATAGTTCCCAAAAAGGCTAACTTTGCTGCATCTTCCTTTAGGATGATACCAGCAGCGATACCGAGAATAAAGCCAACCATTATTCTTGTGAAAAGGCTGAGACTCTGCCATTTTTTAAACAATTTCATATTTTTTCTCCTTTATTTCAGCTAATTAAACGAAGCGACATACGTGGTCGATTGCGATATCGGAAAAACCGTAGGCCTCAGCCTTTGTGAGGCGTCCATTCGCAACCTCATGAATAACATTCAGAAGCTCTGCACCCATTTCCTGATATGTCTTTTCTCCTCTGATAATTGCAGAGAGATCCACATCCATGTTGTCTTCCATTTTCTTGTATGTATTCTCGTTTGCAGTTACTTTCAGAACAGGAACAATTGCATTTCCTGTAGGTGTTCCGCGGCCTGTTGTGAAGATGACCACCTGACAGCCACCTGCAACCATTGAGGTGACGGATGAGATATCATAGCCAGCAGTATCCATTACAACTGCTCCATGCTGCGTTGGTCTTACAGCCTGCTCAAGGACTTCTACGATTGGTCTTGTTCCGCCCTTCCTTATGCAACCAAGGCTCTTCTCATCCAGAGTGGATAGACCACCTGCTTTGTTTCCAGGGGTTGGCTGACCAGCTCTGCAATCCTGACCTGCAGAAAGCAGATGCTCTTCATATGCTCTACAAACTTCAATTATTTCGTTGTGGATTTTTGCATTGGCAGCTCTCTTCGCAAGGACATGCTCACCTCCAATCCATTCGATTGATTCACTCATCATGGTGGTTGCACCTTGATCAACAAGAAGATCACTGAGTTCACCAACAGCTGGATTAGATGCGATACCTGAGGTGGCATCAGAGCCACCACATTCGATACCCATCAAAAGCTCTGAAATATCGAAAAGTTCCTTCTGTTGTGCTCCTGCTTCCTGAGCCATTATGCGGGCAGCTCGAACACTCTTTTCGATCGTTTTGAGAGTGCCTCCCTCTTCCTGGATGCCAAAGGAAACAACAGGCTTTGAAGTCATTGCCTTGATCTTGTCTCTGAGCTTGTCGTGACCTACTGTCTCACAACCAAGTCCAATGATAACAATACCATAGACGTTTGGGTTCAGGGCAAAGCCTGTCAGCACCTTCTGGCTCATCATTGTGTTTGCTTCTACATCGGAGCAACCTGTATTGAAGACGATGTTCACAGCACCTCTTACCTGGCTTGCAACGATTCTTGAAGTTTCACTACCGCAGGCACAGCTAGGAAGAATGAGTACATGGTTACGGATACCAGGGCGTCCTTCAGCTCTTCTATACCCCCAGAACTTCAGACCATCCTTTGTTTTTACAACCTCTATTGGTTTCTCTTCCTCTTCTTCCTTTACAAGTTCGGAATCATAATCACGAGGAACAGAATAGATGTTCTCGTGGTTTACTAAATGTCCTTTCCCTATTTCACAATTTGTCAGTCCAAGCAGTTCACCATACTTGATGACCTCTTCACCCTTTTTCAAATCTATAAGGGCGATTTTATGGCAGTACGCTATAGTTTCTTCTGCAATAAGGCTCTCTTTCTTGCCATTCTTAACATAGACTACTTCGTTACCTTTCTGGACTTCCTCGACACATGTAACTACATTGTCGTGCTCGTTCATCATGAGTGCGTTGATATGCATTCACTACCTCCTCTTGTTGTTCTCTAAGTAAACAGTAGCAGTACATATTCATTCTTTCAAATTTATAAAAAATATATTAATATAATTAAAATTTATACTATGGAGCGTTTTGAATGGAACAGGACTTCAAATATATCTGGCAAATCTACAAGGATAGAAGCATCTCCGTTGCGGCAGAACATCTCTTTATAACTCAACCTGCACTTTCGATTGCATTGAAAAGAGTTGAAGACAATGCTGGTGGTCCTCTTTTCGATAGAGGTAGTCGTCCTCTTATTCTAACCGATATAGGCAAGGTCTATATTGATATGATTTCAAGGATGAGACACCTTGAGGAAGACCTAAAAAACAACGTCGAAGACTTGAAAAACCTAGGAAGTGGCAATATCAGGATTGGAGGAACTACTTTCATGAATTCCTTCATTCTTGCTCCCGTGTTATCTTCCTTTGCAAGAAAGTATCCAAATATAACAATTAATTTGGAAGAAGAAAGTGCTGCTATTCTGTATGAAAGATTAAAATACAGAGATATAGACCTGACCTTCAATTGTGATCCTGATGTTGTAAAAGAATTCATCCATTATTATGCGTTCACAGACCATATCCTTCTTGCAGTGCATGAGGATATAGCTATACCTGAAGATGTAATTTCCTATGCGATGAATCTGCAAGAGGTCCAAGAGAGAAGATATATGGATAAAGATGCCCCTGCTGTTGAATTAAAATACTTCAAGGATGTTGAATTCATAATGCTTAAGGAAGGAAATAATCTTCATGAGAGAGCAATGGAGATGTTCAAGGAGGAAGGGATAGTACCAAGGATAAAGATGAGCATCTCGCAGATGGTCACATCTTTCTATCTTGCAGAGAATGCTTTGGGAGCTACGTTTGTCAGCGATAGACAGATTATTGATAGAGATTCAAAGCTCAGATTCTTCAAGCTGAAATCAGATCTTGCAACCAGAACCTTCTATGCGATTCTACCTGACAGGGCTTATACATCACAAGCGGTTATAAAATTCGTTGAGTTTACAAACAAGTACCTATCTTTTTTTCAGTAGCTAGAAGGACCTCTACTCTCCTGATGTCATCAACAACCTATTATCTTCTATATAACTCTTCAATTCTCCCTTATCCTTCAAATATGTTATATAAGAGCGAAGTGTAGAGCCAACGAGCACATATTGCTCATAATTCAGCTGTAGGCTGTAGTGGTCAAAGAGCCTCTTCAAAAGCTCTTCAAAGGTATTTTTCTCTCTTGAAAGCGAAATGATCGTTTCACAAATTTCATGAACCTTTGCTATGTTGACTCTAGCAAGTGGCTCGATATTCTCTGTCATTTCAGCGTGTGATGGAACAAAGCAACGTGCACTCATCTTGCAAATCTCTTCAAGTGTTTCAAGATAGCTTTTCACATCGACAAGAAAACTTATCTGATACTTCTCAAGTGTCCTTTCAGATGACAGTGCATCTGCAAGGAACACAACATCATCACAAGTTCTGAATCCAACCATATCAAAGGAGTGTCCAGGTAGAGGTATGATGGAAAGCCCTTCAGGAGTATTCTCCTTTGTCAAAACCTTTGCTTCACTACTTTCTGCCATGAGGAATATATGACGAAGCTCAGAAAATGGATTTCCTCCATAGAGGTAGCTTGGCTCCAGAATTGGATGGAGTGTGAAATCACATTCAATTCCTGGTGCATAGATATCGCACAGGGTCTGCTTCTGAAGGTAGTGGTTTCCTCCAATATGATCTGCAAGGGAGTGTGTGTTGAAG
The DNA here is from genome assembly GCA_024698005.1 of Sphaerochaetaceae bacterium. Lineage (GTDB taxonomy): Bacteria > Spirochaetota > Spirochaetia > Sphaerochaetales > Sphaerochaetaceae > Bullifex. The sequence goes on from JAILRW010000128.1 coordinate 5,645, forward strand.
ATTGCTTCAAGGTGCAAGGATCTTTCATCAAGGTGCCTTTTCACCTTCTTGGCAGCAGAAGCATCACTACCGCTATTGATCAGATATGCCTTGTCGTTATAGGAGATAAGACCAATCTTTGCAGGACTTTCAATATAGAAACAGTTGGATGTAATTGAAACTAGCTCGTACATAACAGATATTCCCGACTTTAGGACTTGAAATACACCAAAAATGACAAAAAACCACAAATGGAAGCACCAAATGCGGTTTTCGATGTTTCAAACAATAAAAAATTTGTCCTATTAAACTACCATGCACAACTGATGGTTTAGATCTAGTTTCGTGATGGACCGGAATCTTGTAGTACTCATGGTCCTCTCGAGTTTTTTGAAACCAAGGAAATCGAGAAGCATCAGGAAGTCCTCGCTCAGATTGGTAGGCATCAGTGCAACATCCGGATACTTTCCTGCAACTACGACCAAAGGCTGCGATATGCATGCCATGATACGTTCTGCGCTCAGCACTTCCTTATCCTTTTCTCTCAGCTCGTACTGCAGATATCTGAGCATGCATAGTGCTATGTAGCACATGACGAAATGGCCATGGATGTGGTTGTCGGTCCACACATATACAGGTCTCGCCTCGAGGTCTGTCTTGAGTATCCTGAAGCTTTCCTCTATGCAGGCCTTTCTTAACCCTTATCATACGCAGCACATGCCCAAGAGAAAAATAGTCAACCTTTTTTACCATTGACCCTCCCTTTGGGAAACATACTTCCTTCCAGGTCGTATATATCTCATCGTATACTGCAGATGTTTT
>JAILRW010000041.1 GCA_024698005.1 Sphaerochaetaceae bacterium
TAGGGAGATAGGCAAGACCATGGTAACTACTACAGTAATTCTCTGTGCGCTCTTCTTTATCTTCCTTTTCAGTACCATGACTGCACTGGTAAGAATTGGTTACCTTTCTATAATCGGTCTTGCTGGCGCTCTCGTTGCTGACTATACGCTCACACCTATTCTGTTGCTTATCACTAAGCCATTCAAAAAGGAGAAAAGTATATGAAGAAGTTTTCTATCCTGATACTTTTGTTAATGTGTTGTTCTCTGGCTCTATTTGCAGAACCAACGGCTTACGAGATCATGAAGATGTCAAGAGAGCTTCCAGCACCCACAGCAGTTTCTGAGAATGCAAAGCTTACTATTCATAGCAAGAAGGGCAAGGATAGGGTGAGAAATGTAATAATGATGTCCAAGGACTATGGCGATGTTGAAAAGTCCGTCATAGTTTTCACAACACCAAAGGATGTTGCTGGAGTTGGCTATCTCATGTTCAATTACAAGGAAGGAGCTGATGGTAGCAATAAAGCCAGTGATAACTGGCTGTATATGCCAGCAATGAAGAAGACTAGAAGAATTGTCAGCAGTGGCAGTGGCGGTGATAGCGAAAGCAGCTTCATGGGAACTGACTTTACTTATGGTGATATGGATGATAGAGGCCTCTCTAGGGATGATTTCACACTCATTGGTTCGGAAATAGTTGATGGCGTTGATTGCTATAAGATAAAATGTGAGAGTCACGATAGAAAAGAGAGGGATCCTGATAGGATAAGTTACATTTCAAAATCTGATTACACTTTCAGGAAGTGTGAGTACTATGACAGGCAAGGAGAACTTCACAGAATCCTGACCTGTTATGGAATAAAGGAGATAGATGGATATCTAATCACCACAGGCATGAAGATGGAAAATGTCCAGAGTGGAACCTACTCTTCCTATGATCTTTCAAATATCAAGGTAAATAGTAGTGAAGTTGAAGATGGTCTTTTTAACGTTGCTGCCCTTGAAAGAAGAGCTATCAGATGAGAAAAATCCTGCTTGTAATCGTTATCCTGCTTATTGCATTCTCTCTTCAGGCTGAAGTTTTATTCACAGGCTATTTAACAGCAGAAGGTTCTGTTGGACTTCCTTATACAGAGACTGCATTCAAGGCAAATTCTGGGAGTCTTGAATTTTATTTTGACCTTTCAGCCTATAAAGGCAATTTCTCTTTTCAGTTGTCTTCCAACATCACATTGGATGGCGTAAAAGATGCAAGCAAGGATAATTCTTACTTCTTCCCAAACTTCAAGAGAGGTTATCTCTCCATAAATGAGCTCTATCTTGATTACTACTACAATGCTTTATCAGTTCGCGTTGGTAGACAGCTGGTCACCTGGGGTGCTGCTGACTTCCTGACCTTGACAAATATCATCTGTCCTGATGATTTTACAAGTCTATTTGGCGATGATTTTTTTGATTTCAGGCTTGGAATAGACACTGTGAAGTTCTCATACAATGGAGATAATACAATTCTGGACTTTTATTGGACTCCTCTCTTTACTCGCACAGCCTTACCTCTGGAAGAGGGCAACCCATTAAAGAAAATGATCCTCCCTGATTCTGTTTCTCTTGGAGGAACTACCATAAATGTAAACAACTTCACTAGTGATGACATTGCAAGTCCTGCGCTCTCTTTCAATTCTGCTGAGTATGGTGCTCGTTTCAGCAGGTACCAATCCTTTGGAGACTTCTCATTTTATGCCTTCTATGGATATGAGAATCTTCCTATGATGACATACACTCTCTCTGATTATACTCTTTACATTAAGGGTGGTTATTCCAAGACAGTCATGTTTGGAGCTGATGCATCTATCCCTTTAGGAAACAAGACCTTAAGGTTTGAAACTGCCTACTTCCCAGTTCGTCCATACCAGACATCGGCTCAGAGTCAGCTGTTGTACTCTACTAAGAGCTATGAAGAGCATAGGGAACTTGAAGCTTTAGCTGGTATTGACTTCATGGGAGATGTGTGGACACTTAGTGGCCAGTATTATGCTGCATTTATATTTGGGGATGTATCCCAGCTTGATAGAAAAGCTTTTGATAACAAGGCAACACTGAGTTTATCTAGAACTTTCAATGGAGATGAATTTGAAATTTCCATCTCTTCTATCATAGGTCTCAATGTCCTTGATACTGTAATCAATCCAGTTATCAAGTACCGTATGACTGACAATCTTATGCTGACTCTATCTGCCAGGATTATGAATCCAGGACCTAAGGAAAAAGGCGAATATGGAAGGTTCAAGGATATTAGCTCAATTGCCTTTAGCGGTACATTTATCTATTGATAAAACCCTCTTTATCGTATAATTTCTGTTTCTATGACAATAGAAGAAAGAGCCGATATGGCGGTTGCTCTAAAAAGGAGCAGATGTAACTGCACCCAAGCAGTTCTAGTGGCCTGTAAGGATGAAATGGGCCTTGATGAAGATACACTTATGAGTCTCGGTTCTGGCTTTGGTGCTGGAATGGGCTGTCTGGAAGCAACCTGTGGTGCATTAGTAGGTGCAACTATGGTTGCTGGTGTAAAGAAAAGTGGTAAAGGTTCAATGCAAGCCTCCAGAGTGCTTTTGAGGCGCTTTGAAGAGGAGTGTGGTAAGACCATCTGCAAGGATTTGAAACAGCATGGAACTGATTGCTCTGACTGCGTTAAGAATGCAGTACTCCTATTGAAGGAAGTATTTCCAGAGCTATAAAAAACTAAGGAAGCTGGCCAAAAAGTCAGCTTCCATTATTTTATTTATCTCTTCCTTGAATACTTTCCGTGAGGCTTTTTAAAGCGACCAGCACCTCTTCTTGAGAATGAGAAATCGTCGTCATCGTCGTATCTTCTATCTCTTCCGTAAGGCTGAGCTTCATCTTCCCATCTTCTTCTAGAGCGTATCTGCCTTGTGGCAGTGTTGCTCTTC
>JAILRW010000066.1 GCA_024698005.1 Sphaerochaetaceae bacterium
GAAAAAGGTCAAATAGAATTATAAAGGATTTATCCGTGTTCGTGGGTATCCACTGACACGGATTTTTGTTTTAGGAGGAAATTTATGGCTCTCGACTACAGAAAATGTGCAGAGCAGATCGCCGCTAACATTGGTGGTGGATCTAATGTTGTTAGCGCAGCTCATTGTGCTACAAGACTCAGATTGGTAATTGCAGACAACAGCAAGATCAACAAGAAGGCCCTCGAAGACGTTGATGGCGTTAAGGGTATGTTCGAGTCCAATGGTCAGATTCAGCTCATCATTGGTACTGGTACAGTTAACAAGGTTTATGACGAGTTCCTTGCAGTAACAGGCGTAAGTGCTGCTTCTAAGGACGATGTCAAGAAGGCAGCTGCAGCTCAGATGCCACTTTGGAAGAGAATGCTTAAGACCCCTGGTGACGTATTCGTACCAATCCTTCCAGCTATCGTAGCTTCTGGTCTTATGATGGGTCTCGTCGAAGCTCTCGCTAAGGTTATCCCATCCTTCGGTGCTTCCGGCTGGTTCATGTTCCTTGACATGGTTGCAAATACCGCATTTGCACTTCTCCCTGTTCTCGTAGCAGTTTCTTCTGCAAGAGTTTTCGGTGCTAACATCTTCCTCGGTGCTGTTATCGGTATCATGATGGTTCACCCTGCACTCATGAACGCTTGGACAGTTTCCCCAACCAACCAGCCAGATGTCTGGATTAACTTCGGTTTCCTCAAGATTTCCGCAGTTGGTTATCAGGGTCACGTAATCCCAGTCATTCTCGCTGTACTTCTTATGTCCAAGGTCGAGAAGTGGCTCCACAAGCACGTTCCTGAAATGATCGACCTCTTTGTTACCCCACTCGTAACAGTTATGGTAACTGCATTCGCAACATTCATGATCATCGGACCTTTCTTCTCAGTTCTCGAGAACTACGTACTCGTTTTTGCAAAGTGGCTCGTAACAAGTACTGGTGGTATCGGTGCTCTCATCATGGGTGCTATCTATCCATTCACAGTTGTCATGGGTCTTCACCACATGTACAACGTTATCGAAGCTGGTATGCTCGCTTCTGGCGGTCTCAACATTTGGATGCCAATCGCATCTGCTGCTAACTTCGCACAGTTCGGCGCTTGTATCGCAGTTGCTTACAAGTGTAAGAATGCAAAGCTCAAGTCAGTTGCTCTTCCTAGCTCCCTTTCCGCAGCTCTCGGTATCACTGAACCAGCAATCTTCGGTGTAAACTTCCGTTTCTTGAAGCCATTCATCGCAGGTGTTATCGGTGGTGCAGTTGGTTCCCTCTTTGGTGCTATCGCAGGTCTCGGCGCTACAGCTTATGGTGTAACCGGTATTCCTGGCTACCTCATCATTGACCACAAGCTTCCTTACACAATCCTTCTTCTCATCTCCGGTGGTGTTGCATTCGCAATCACACTTTTCATCTGGCACGAAGAAAAGGCTGAAGAGGCTCCAAAGGCAGAAGCTAAGGCAGCAGCTCCAGTTATCGAGTTCAATGCTCCAGTTGTTATCAAGTGTAAGAATGGCTCTGTAAAGCAGCCAGTTAAGGGTTCTGTCGTAAAGAGAGATGCTATCCCAGACGCAACATTCGCTTCTGGCGTTCTCGGTGATGGTGTTGGTGTTGTTCCTTCTGAAGGTCTCGTAGTAGCTCCATTCAATGGTACAGTTACATCTGTTGCAGAAAGCAGCCACGCAGTTGGCCTCGAATCTAACGGTATGGAACTCCTCATCCACGTTGGTGTTGATACTGTTAACATGAAGGGTGATGGTTTCAAGTGTCTCGTCAAGGAAGGCGACACTGTTGAAGCTGGCCAGTCTCTCATTCGCTTCGATATGGACAAGATCAAGGCAGCTGGTTACAACAACACAGTAGCAGTTCTTCTCACAAACGCTGAGGACCTCGAAGAGGTAGTTTGCGGTTAATCGAAGCAAGAAAAAGGAGAATATATATGAAGTCTTTTGAATACACAATTAAGGATCCAGTAGGAATTCACGCACGCCCAGCTGGACTTCTCGTAAAGGAAGTAAAGAAGTACACCTCTACAGTCACAATCGCTAAGGGCGAAAAGGCTGTTAATGCTCTCAAGCTCATGGCTCTCATGGGTATGGGCATCAAGCAGGGTGATACTGTAAAGGTTACAGTAGAAGGTGCAGACGAAGAGACTGCAGCAGCTGCAATTGAAGCTTTCTTCAATGCAAATCTTTGATTCCTTAAAAAGAAGGAGGAAAAATGATTTCCATTCAAGGAAAGGGCGTTTCAACAGGTGTAGCAATCGGACCTCTCTACTTCTATAAGAGAGCTAATACTACTATCACAAGAGAAACTGTCAGCGACACTGCAAAAGAATGGGATCGCTTCAAAGCAGCTCAGGCAAAGGCCGTCGACCAGCTCGGAGAGCTGGCCGAAAAGGCCCGCGTCGAGGCAGGCGATTCTGCAGCTCTTCTTTTCGAGACCCACCAGATGATGGCAGAGGACCTCGACTATGAAGAGAACATCCAGACTCTTATTCAGGATGAAAAACTCAACGCAGAAGCTGCTGTATCTGATACAGCAAGCCAGTTTGCTGAAATGTTCGCATCTATGGACGATCCATACATGCAGGCAAGAGCAGCAGATGTCAAGGACGTTTCTACTAGAATTATCGGTATCCTCACTGGCGCAGTTCAGGGTGGTATCGATTCAAAGGTTCCTGTAATTCTCATTGCTGACGACCTCGCTCCAAGTGAAACCGTACAGCTTGATAAGAGCAAGATCCTCGGCTTTGTTACCGAGGGTGGCAGTGGCTCCAGCCACACCGCTATTCTTGCTCGTACCATGGGTATCCCAGCCATTATTGGTGTAGGTGACCAGGTAAAGAAGGAATTTGCAGGCCGCGAGGTAATCATCGACGGAACTCTCGGTGTTGTAATCGTTGAAGCTGATGCAACTACAAAGGCTCAGATGATTGCCAAGAAGGAAGAACAGAGAAAGAACCGTGAAATGCTCGAGCTTCTCAAGGGCAGAGCTAACGAAACAAAAGACGGACACTCCATTCGTATCTACTGTAATATCGGAAGTCCAGATGATGTTTCATCCGTAATCGGCAACGATGCTGGCGGTATCGGTCTTTTCCGTTCTGAATTCCTCTATCTCAACTGTGACGACTATCCAACAGAAGATTATCAGTTCGAAGCCTACAAGAAGGTACTTTCCGACATGGACGGCAAGGAAGTAATCATCAGAACTCTGGATATCGGTGCAGATAAGCAGATCGGATATTTCGACCTTCCTAAGGAAGAGAACCCAGCAATGGGTAACAGAGCTTTAAGAATCTGTCTTAGCAGACCTGAAATCTTCCGCACACAGCTCAGAGCGCTCTACAGAGCATCTGTCTTCGGCAAGCTTTCAATCATGTTCCCAATGGTCACAAGCGTTTGGGAAGTCAAGGAAGCTAAGAAGATGTGTGAAAGAGTCAAGAAGGAGCTTACCGAAGAAGGAAAGGCATTCAGCGATGATGTCCATATCGGTATCATGATCGAAACTCCTGCTGCTGCAGTTATCAGTGATCGTCTGGCTAAGGAAGTTGACTTCTTCTCATGTGGAACCAACGACCTCACACAGTACACACTGGCATGTGACAGACAGAATGCTGATCTCGGCAGATTCTTCGATCCACACCACCCTGCTGTTCTCCGTCTCTTGAAGCTTGTCGCTGACAACGCTCACAAGAACAACATCTGGGTTGGTATCTGTGGCGAACTTGGTGCTGATCTCTCACTGACAGAGACATTCCTCTCTATCGGTATTGACGAGCTCAGTGTTTCACCAAGAGCAGTTCTGCCTCTGAGACAGAAGATTAGAGAGACCAACGTCGCAACCGTAAAGGATAAGATTCTTGAGAATCTCTAATCACTAATTAGATTTTCCTGGGGCACCCAGTTTTGGGTGCCTCATTTTGAATAGGGGACATTTTTGAACGATCCAAATACTGCAAGATGGCATCTAATCTTTCATGGCAAAGTTCAACATGTTGGCTTTCGCTACACTGCCTATTACTTTACAAGAGAGCTTTACATAACTGGCTGGGTAAAGAATCTAGAGGATGGAAGTGTTGAAATGGAGGCTCAGGGAACTCTTTCCTGCCTTAGAAAGTTTCTTTTAAAGATAAAAGGATCACCCCATATCCATATAACCCAGACAGAGCTAGAAGTAATACCTGTTGTACCTTATGAAAGAAAATTCAAAGTAATAAATGATCAATACGGAGATTAGATTATGAAACAGAGACACCTTATTGCATTGATTATAATAATTGCCATCCTCCTCTGGGGCTATGGCTTTGTAAAGGCATCACACGAAGTAAAGAGTGGTCTCAGTGATAAGGAGCTCACAGCTTCTGCAGAGAGCCTGAATCCTGTTACAAAAAGTGGCTATATAACCTATCTGCATAATAACACTGAGCTATATTAAGGAAAAAGGCATGCACGCGGCATGCCTTTGTAGGTTGTTCAGATAAGTGCCTTTACATCCTCTTCGAACTTCAATGGCTCGCTAGTTGGATCAAATCTTTTTACTACATTCCCTTCTCTATCTACCAAGAACTTGGTGAAATTCCACTTGATATCTTCTTTCTTTTTGCAGGTAGTGCTGATCTTCTTGATCATAGCCATTGCAGCCTTTGCCTTCATACCCTCTATCTCTTCATCTGGCTGAGCTGTCTTGAGGAATGTATATAGAGGTTCCTCTGAATCACCATTTACATCGATCTTAGCCAATTGGTCAAACTGTGTCTTATATCTAGCTGTGCAGAATTCATGGATCTCATCCTCTTCTCCTGGAGCCTGGTGACCAAACTGGTTGCAAGGAAAGTCGAGTATCTCAAGTCCTTTCTCATGATATTTTTCATAGAGCTCCTCTAGTCCCTTATACTGTGGAGTGAAACCACATCCTGTGGCAGTATTAACTATCAGGAGAACCTTTCCCTTCAGGGTAGCCATATCCAAGGTCTTTCCAAGACGCGCCTTTACGGTAAAATCATAAATACTCATATATTTACTCCTTGCTTACCGTTATTTTAGTAATATTAGATTATTTTAGAAACAGAAAATTATAGTTATTTTCTAATTCCAGAAAGGATGACTTCATCGATCGCTTGCCTGATCGAATTCCACTCTTCATCACTCTTTTCCATATTGTGTCTAATTGCATTGAGACATCCACTTATCTGGAAGATAAGGATATTTTCCATCTTCTCTCTATAGATAGGATCAATACGCTTTCTGGACTCAAGTAGAGGTTCTATTACAACCTGACGGTAGCGTTCGATTACTCTATCTGTGAGGCTGTTATCAGTTAGAAGATTCATGTATTTCCTATTCTGTCTTATGTAGACACAGAGAGGAACGGAACAAGGATTTGAACTATTATCATCTATAAGAGTCTGAAGGTTGCCAATCTGGGAGAATACATCATCGAGGATAGAATCAAGAACATCATTCATATTAGAGTAATGCTGATAGAAGGTACTCCTACTGATCTGTGCTCTGTTGCAGATATCAGTGATGTTAAGATCAAAATAATTTTTTTTCTCAAGCAATGTAAGGAAGGAGTCCTTGATAACACTCCTTGAATGTACTGCTCGTCTATCATTACTCTTTTTAGTCATAACTCAATTATATTCTCGTACATCGTGTATGAAAATGTTTATTATCGTACACCAAACGCAGTTGTGTACGAGAAAGCACATAAATTTATAGTTAGATTATGAATAAAGACAAAGGAGAATACTATGAAGATTGCAGCAACTTATGATCCTAATACAGGCGAAGTTTTCCAGCACTTTGGAAGAACTGAATTTTTTAAGGTATATGAGATAGAAGATGGAAAGGTAGTTTCTTCTCAGGTAATAGACAATGGAGGCTTTGGCCATCACGATCTGGTAACCTACTTACAGTCTCTGAATGTAACGACCCTCATCCTTGGAGGAAGAGGCCCTGGCGCTAAAAATGCAATTGAGGCTGCTGGATTGAAAGAAATCCCAGGAGTTTCAGGCAGCGCAGACAAGGCAGCAGAAGCTTTTGCAAAGGGTGAAAAGATTGGAGATCCTGATGCAATTTGCAACCATCATGGCGAACACCACCATGAGGAAGGTGAAGAGCACCACTGCCATCACGGCGAAGGCGAACATCACTGCCATCATTGATTAAAAAAGG
>JAILRW010000002.1 GCA_024698005.1 Sphaerochaetaceae bacterium
TACAACAGACTTCTCCAAGAACTACAAGTTCATGTACCAGGAGATATCAAAGAATGTATTCAGTCTTCCTGGAGTTCTCTCAAGAAAGAAGCAGTTGCTTCCGGAAGTAATAAGAGTACTTGGTTCATGATTTAATAACAGAGGATCGGCAAGACCGATCCTCTCTTTTCTTATACACCCCAAATCTTTGTAATGGTTGGCAGCTGTCTGATTGATGAAATCATATTCTGAAGTGTTGCTTCTGATGGTGCACTTATCGTGAAGGTTCCAGCTACATCGGAATAGGAGGCATCTAGCATGCCTGCAAGGATTCTGCCACCACACTTCTTGACAGCTCCATCTATTTCAGCAAACAGATCAGTATTGGCCTTTGCCATTACCTTGAAGCGTCTTACAAGTTCACTTGAATCCCATTCTACAGGTACAAGACGCTGATCAACTTCATTCATATGCTTCAGGTTAGGGCAGTCTCTCTTGTGTATTACATAGCCTCTACCTCTAGTGATGTATGCTACGATATCATCTCCATGGACTGGGTTGCAGCACTTTGCAAAGTCAAAAAGTATATGCTTGTCATTGCCAATGATGACAGTGGATGGGTTCTTTCCGGTTGGAATGAACTTTACACCCTGCATCAGAACAGTATTTGACTGCTTTGCCTGTTCTGGCTGTTGCTCTTCCTTTTTCTTCTTTTCCTGGATCTGTGGTGCATTTGCTGGCTGGTTCTTGTTGAGCCAGTTCATGATCTTCTTTCTGGCACCAGAGGTCATTACCATGTTGAGCCAGGAGTCATTTGGATGAGCATTAGGGCTAGTCAGAATCTCTACAGTCTGAGTGTTCTGAAGTGGTTTTGAGAGAGCTATGATCGAACCATCGGCTTTTGCACCAGTACAGTGTGTACCAACTTCAGAATGAATCTTGAATGCAAAGTCCAAAGCTGTTGCTCCAACAGGAAGCTCTATAACTCTTCCCTTAGGAGTGAATACGACGATAGAATCCTTCAGAAGCTCATTCTTGATTTCATCCATGTAATCATCATTTTCTGAAATCTCATTTGACCAGTTCTTTATCTTCTTGATGATTTTATTGAAGTTTTCACTGTCATAATTCTTCCAGGCATTCTCTGAACCACTGGAGGCTTTGTAGGACCAGTGAGCGGCAATACCTTCCTCTGCAGTCTTGTCCATCTCTCTGGTTCTTATCTGGATTTCAAGGTGCCTGGAATTAGGTCCAAGTACAGTCGTATGCAGAGACTGATAATTATTGGACTTAGGCATTGCAATGTAATCCTTGAACCTTCCTTCAATTGGATGCCAGGTCTGATGGATAATACCCAGGATCGTATAGCATTCGGTTACATCATTGCAGATTACTCTGATACCAAGAACGTCGAAGATTTCATCGATCTCTTTCTTCCTCTTCTTGATCTTCTGGTATATGGAGTAGACGTGCTTGACTCTTCCCTTGATCTCTATGTTGTTGATGTTAACTTTCTTGCAGGCTTCTGTGATTGTATTCTTGATGTTCTTGATATAGGCGTTGTATTCGCCTCGTTTCTGTAACAGGAAGTCGTTTATGTAGTTGTATGCATCTGGCTTCAGAATCTTCAATGAGAGGTCTTCAAGTTCAGATTTTATTGAGGAGATACCCAAAGTGCCTGCAAGAGGTGCAAAGATATCGAGACAGTCCTGTGCAATTTCCTTCTGTCTTTCAGGATTCATGTACTGGAGAGTTCTCATGTTATGGAGCTTATCAGAGAGCTTGATGATGATAACTCTCATATCATTGCCCATAGCAAAGAACATCTTTCTTATTGTCTTGGCTTCCTGAAGGCTCTTGGATTCATTCTTGAGTCTGCTGATCTTTGTAACTCCGTCGACCATGACAGCAACCTCGTGTCCAAAGAGCTCCTCAACATCCTGAAGGGTACACTGTGTATCTTCTACTGTGTCGTGAAGTAGTCCTGCACAGATAGTATCCCTGTCCATTCTTAGCTGGATAAGAATTTCTGCTACAGCAAGAGGGTGGATGATATAGGGCTCTCCGCTCTTTCGCTTCTGGTCCCCATGAAGCTCATCTGCAAATTCTGCGGCCGCACGTATTTTGGCCTGATCCTCCTGAGAGTACAGGAAGGCCTTCTGCAAGAATTTTTCGACCAGCTCCTTATGTTGCATCCGGATAAATCCCCCTAACACAGCGCTCAAGGCCCGCAAGATCCTTGAGTATCTTTATATCCATAAAACCTCTATGTTCTAGCAATCTAGCACATTTTTCAGTTTGTCTATAATCACATTCAATAGCAAGAAGGCCATTCTTTTCAAGAAAAAGTGGAGATTTTTCAATTATTTTTCTTATTAGATCGAGTCCATCGTCCCCAAAACCGAGGAATGCGAGCTTTGGCTCCTTCTTGACTTCTGGTGTTACTATCTCATACCAGCAGTCAGTGAGGTAGGGTGGATTTGTTAAAATTGCCTTGAACCTTCTATTTCCCAGATGTGAAAAAAGATCACTCTGTACTGCTTCGTAATTCCCTTTGATATGATTTTCTGCATTCCTTTTTGCCACCTCTAAAGCCTTCTCAGAGAGGTCAACGAGAACTACAGGATTTCCAGTCTCATGCGAAACTGATATGCCGACACAGCCACTTCCTGTGCAGAGGTCCAGGAATGGCCCTTCCTTATCTTTTAGGAATGATATTCCTTCCTCTACCAATGTTTCAGTATCAGCTCTTGGAATCAGAACATCCTCATCGACGAAGAAATCAAGGCCATAGAACTCTCTGTGTCCAAGGATATAGGCCATAGGGATGCCAGATATTCTCTTTTTCACAGCATCCATCAAAAGAGTTATATCCTCTATATCATCATCCATTTTCATTAGCTGTGCAGTCCTATCGAGGCCAGTAAATTTCTCAATAAGCAGAAAAGCCTCCAGAGAGGGGTTTTCTATACCCACTTCTGAAAGCTTTCTTATCATATCCTGCTTTACTTCTTTAACTCTCATGCGTCCTTTAGTGCCTCTTCGCCTGCTGCAATCTTTAGCGGTTCGATTACCTGAGCAAGGTCTCCATTTATGATCTGGTCAAGCTTGTAGAGTGTGAGGTTTATTCTATGGTCTGTCAGACGGTTCTGAGGGAAGTTGTAGGTCCTGATTCTTTCAGATCTATCACCAGAGCCTACCATGCTCCTTCTTGCTTCAGCTCTTTCTTTCTGCTTTCTTGCCTCTTCAAGGTCGTAAAGTCTGGCCCTGAGAACTCTCAATGCCTTGTTCTTGTTCTTGAGCTGGGACTTCTCATCCTGCTGAATTACTACAAGACCAGTTGGAAGGTGAGTGATTCTGACCGCAGAGTCTGTGGTGTTTACACACTGACCACCTGGGCCACCTGCTCTCATTACGTCTATCTTCAAATCCTTCTCGTTGATCTGGATATCGGTCTCTTCTGCTTCTGGAAGGACAGCAACTGTGACAGCAGAGGTGTGGATTCTTCCGCCTGATTCCGTTTCAGGAACTCTCTGTACACGGTGTACGCCAGATTCAAAGCGCAGGTTTCCATAAACTTCCTTGCCTGAAATAGAGACGACAATTTCCTTGATACCCCCAATTCCAGTATCGTTCTCGTTCATTATTTCCATCTTCCATCTCATGGACTCAGCAAAGTGGGTGTACATTCTGAAAAGGTCGGAAGCAAAAAGTGCAGCTTCATCACCACCAGTACCGGCTCTTATTTCCATGATGATGTTCTTTCCTGCCAGAGGGTCAGGTGGGATGAGGAGCATCTTAAGCTCTCCCTCAGCTTTCTCTATTTCACTTTCAAGAGTTGCTATCTCTTCCTTTGCCATTTCGACAAGCTCAGCATCCTCTTCAATCTTTATCATCTCTTTGGCTTCGGAAATCTGGTTCTTAAGATCTACCATCTCGTGCATCTTGTCGACGATAGGTCCAAGGTGGCTTCTCTCCATCGTGAGCTCAGTATAGGCCTTCATATCCTTCATGAACTCGCTGTCAGAGAGCTTTGCATCCATTTCCTGAAGTTGTTTTTCGTATTCAGAAAGCTTAGTAAGCATAATTATCTCCAATAAACAGGAAGAAATATAACAAAGTGCAGTGAATTAAGCTAGTGGACTATCCTGTCAGATAGATTAGCTGCATATTCCCTCAATGCGATAAGGACAAGTTTCTCCTTTCCAGTGGTATCTACACTCTCTAGAAGTTCAGAGACTGTGCGCTGGAAAGTATCGAGGCTTGGGTTCTTGCCAATGGGCTGCAGTAGCCTTGCTGCACAGAAATTCTTCCACATCTCTCTTTCCTTCTCTGTGAGAACTTCAGGATAGTTCCTGGCAACATGCCTGAAGAGCATCTTTGATGCCTTCTCGCTGTCAAAGTGGAAGCGAGTTCTGAGTTTGTCTGCAGGCTTCAAACTTCTTATCTTCTCAAAGAGCTCCTTGTCATGCCTTGTAGTAAAGCCATCAGAATAGATTCTTGCATCTGGATCCTTCTCCTCTGATGGATACTCATCCTTTTTTGTTCTTCTAAGCTTGGCCATTATCTCAGGATTGCTCTTGATAATGGAAAGGTTCCTTTCCATCAGATCTCTATCTGTTCCAAGTCTATTCTGAACTTCAGGAACACGGGTAAGCATCTCGATTGGGGCAATGTAAGGGCACTTGTTTGCCTGTATCTTCACAAGGCCCGGAACTGTCAAGATATTATCTTCTGATGCATTCACTAGCTCATTTGCATCACAGGTAAGGTCAAAAGCGTATACTGTATTTGCCATCTCTGGGTGCACAGTTAGCGGGGCAACAGGCCTTGTACAACCATTTACTGCAGTGAACTGGGCACAGGTGTAGAGCACAGGAGTGTGCCTTACAGTATCCACGAGGGAGAACACCTTGTCCTTTGATCTGTGAGAGAAATAGAAATCGTATAGCTTTGGCTGCTTTTGTCTTATAAGCTTTACTACATTGATCGTAGCAATAACATCGACAAGAGCATCGTGAGCACCAACCTGTTCTATCCTATTATCTTCAGTGAGATAGACAAGCTTGAATTGTGGTTTTCCATCCTCGCTCTTGTGGAAGAAGTTTATTCCATCAGGTCTGAGATCATGGCAGGCCCTGACAAGGTCCAGCACATCCCATCTTGAACATCCATTCTTCCACTCCCTCTCATATGGATCGTAGAAGTTCCTGTAAAGGCAGTTTCGAATGAACTCATCATCAAAACCGATATTGTTGAAGCCGACAGTTACAGTTTTGGGACGTGCAATCTGTTTCAGGATCTTCTCGATGAACTTGTCCTCAACAATTCCATTCTTGAGTGCAATCTGAGGTGTGATACCAGTGACAAGGCAGGATTGAGGAGTTGGCAGGTAATCAGGAGTAGGGCGACAGTATAGAATTACAGGGTCGTCTATGATATTGAGATCCATGTCCGTACGTACGCCAGCAAACTGCGCAATACGGTCAGTAAATGGCGAAAGTCCAAAAGTTTCGAGGTCATACCAGAACATAGAGTCATTCATATGGTGAATATGATAACACAACAGCCAATCCTAATAAAAGATTCTTTGAAAGATGGAAATATATGTAGTAACCTTTTAACTTGAGGAATAGCGTTGAATTAATATGGCTTCAAGAAGGTTCAAAGGGATTTTTACACTTTTATTGCTACCACTTTTTCTCTTTGCAACTCCACTGGATAGTGATTCTGAGTACGCACTCAGAGCTCTCTATCATGGGGCTTTTGCTGTCATCGCAAGTCAAGTAAAAGCGTCCCCTGTCGATTTGGGTGGAGTAACCATTGAAGAAAGAAACGAAGAGGGAAATGCATACCTCATATCCTTTAACCGATCTGATATTTCCAAATACAGCAACAGTCTCAAAGGTGAAAATGCGACTTGGTACCAGTCGATCTTGAACAGGACTGTATTTGCACCAACTCCTCTTGAGAAGACAGCTCTTGCGATGCTTGCAGATTATAACAGCCAGGATGTCCTGCTTGATGGTGTTGTAACTATCAACTTCGAGAAGGGAATAAGAGCCAAGGAGCTATTCGATATTATCTTTACAGGTAATATAGACAATGTAAAATTTAATTTGATTCTCTCGATGCTTGTAACACCGAAAAATGGCGTGCCAATCGTATTTGAGGGTGAGCTGTCTGGCTTTGGAGACAGATCGAGAAGATTACTTATCATAAATACAGACAAGATGACCTGTGATGGCAGGCCAATAGTAATAGAACCAATGGAATTCAAAATGTGAGGTAAATATGTTAGTACAGGATTTCCTATCAAAGTATAGTCTTCTAGCTAGCTCTGTTGATGAAGAGAAACTTACAAGAAGCTTCCTTTCTGATATGAAAAGAGGTCTGGATGGAAAGAAGAGCTCTGTTGAGATGATTCCTACCTACCAGAGTGAGGATGTGAATATCGAGAGTGGCAAGAGTGTAATCGTAATTGATGCAGGTGGAACCAACTTCCGCACCTGTCTTGTATCATTCAATGAGGAGAAAAAGCCAGTAATCTCTGATTTCCAGAAATCCAGGATGCCTGGAATCGATAAAGAGGTCAGCGCAAAGGAGTTCTTTTCAATAATTGCCGATAATATTGAGCGTCTCGTTTCCAAGAGTGACAGAATTGCCTTCTGTTTCAGCTATTCGGCCAAGATCACAAAAGAACACGATGGTATAGTTCTCGATTTCTCCAAGGAGATAAAGGCTGGTGAAGTAATTGGCATGAAGCTTGGTGAGAACCTGTTAACTGAACTTGCTTCCCGTGGCCATGACGTTTCGAACAAGAGAGTAGTTGTTCTCAACGATACAGTTTCAACTCTCCTTGCTGCAGTTGGTTCTGTAAAGCATGCAGATGGCTATATCGGTTTTATCTTGGGAACTGGTACCAACACTGCATACGGCGAAAAGAACAAGAACATTGCAGAGGTCGGTGGTGAGGGCAGCCAGATCATCAACACTGAGTCCGGTGCCTATGCTATAAAGCTTACAAAACTCGATAGAGAGTTCATCAATTCAACCAAGAAGCCAGAGATCCACCACTTCGAGAAGCTTATCTCAGGTGCATACATCGGTCCTTATGCTCATCTTGCAGTAAAGAAGGCAATTCAGGAAGGTCTCTTCTCCTCAGCCTTCAAGAAGAGCTTTGAAAAGCTTGATGCTCTTTCAACTATCACAGTAAGTGCATTCCTTGATGAGCCACTTAGAGAGGACAATGTGCTTTCTGATCTTGTAAGAAAGAATATTAAGGATAGAAAGAATCTCTATATAATCCTTAGAAGCATTATTGAGAGAGCTGCAAAGCTCACAGCTGTAAACATCTCCGCTGCAGTTCTCAAGTCTGGTAGAGGAACAGATCCAGCACGTCCTGTCGTAATCAACGCAGATGGAACTACCTTCTACAAGACAAAATATATGAAGGATCAGACAATGAAGTACCTCCACGACTTCCTTGAAGTAAAGAAGGAGAGATATTTCGTGATAGTGAATATAGAGGATAGCCCAGTAATTGGCTCGGCAATTGCAGGCCTTTCCGTATAAGGTTCTACTACAGGCTTCATGAATTTGTTCATGAGGCCTTTAATATTCCCTATTGAAACATTAACTCTCTTATTTTAAGATATGTGCAATGGTTAGCCTAGGCTAACATGAATACAATTAACTCTTTAGGAGTAATAAATGAAGAAATTTCTTGTTGTTCTCATGGTTCTTATGATGACTGTTTCTCTCTTTGCTCGTGGTATTGCAGAAGAACAGCTTAATGATAGCGTAAAGGTTGCTGACCTTAAGGTCGCAGCTCCATCTGGTGCACCAGCACTTGTGCTTGCTTCCTTGGCAGTCGATAGTCCTGAGAACTATAAGATTATAGCAGCTGATACAATTACAGCTGAATTTGCAAAGAATGAATCTGACTTCATCATTGCACCACTCAATGCAGGCGCAAAGCTTTATAAGATGGGCAAGTCAACTTACAAGCTTGCTGCAGTAGTTTCCTGGGGCAACCTCTTCTTTGCTTCTCAGAAGGAAAACTTCAAGCTTGAGGATATAAATGGTGCAGAAATCACACTCTTTGGTGAAAATACGATCAATTCATCCATTGCTCTCTTCGTTCTCAAGGAAAATGGCATTGTTCCAGCAAAGGTCAACTACCTTGCAGGTGCAGCTAACACACAGCAGCTCCTGATTACCGATGCAAATGCAATAGTAATGACAGCAGAGCCAGCTCTCACAGCTGCAAGAAACAAGAAGCCAGCAATTACAGGATATGCTGTAAACGATCTTTACAAGAACGCAACTGGTAACATCGGCTTCACTCAGGCAGGTCTCTTTGTCAAAGCTGACCTCATCACCTCAAGCCCTAACACAGTAAAGACATACCTCGAAATGGTAAACGTCTCCACTGACAAGTGTAACTCTGATGTAAAGACTGTTGCAGAAGCAGCTGTAAAGCTTGAAATCCTTCCTAATATGAAGGTTGCAACTGCTTCAATTCCTAACATCACAGTTCGCTTCGTTCCAGCTCTTGAAGCAAAAGAGCAGGTCGAGGTTACTGCTAATATTGACATCAAGCAGTTTGGTGGTGCACTTCCTGCAGACGACTTCTACTATGGAGAAAAATAAGAAAGATACCCTTGTATTCTTTCTTGGAATCATCTTGATCGGTTGTCTTATCCAGGTAGCCGGTCAAGCAAAGGGTGACAGAATAGTATTTCCAGGGGTCATAGAGATTCTCAAGGCCTTTTTCAATCTGCTTGGACAGAAGAAGACCTATCTCAAGATGCTTGTAACACTCAGGCATCTAGTGCTTGCAATTATCTTGTCATCACTTATTGGAATTACAATTGGTATGCTGGAGGGTTTCTCTCCTTTCGTGAGAACCCTTCTGAGGCCAAGTATGATTCTACTCAGGTCAATTCCTATGGTCATCATGGTCGTTGTAATCATGGTAATGACCCGTTATGAGAGAGTTCCTGTCATAGCGACCTCTCTATTTCTAATCCCACTTATCAGTGAAGCAACTTGCCAAGGCTATCTTGACCTGGATCCAGATCTTCTGGATGTATATCGTCTTGAAAGCAAGTTCAATTTCAAGGTACTCCGACTTGTCCACCTTCCTCTGATGGCTGGCTATCTGAAGCAGGCTTATATCAGTGCTGTTGGAATGGGCATGAAGCTTATTGTTTCAACTGAATACCTTGTACAGACCAGAAACTCACTGGGAAAAGCAATAAATTCAAGTAGCTATTTTAATGAGTATCAGGATATCTACGCCTATGCACTTATAATGATCACGATGGTCATGATAGTAAGTGAGGCTCCAAATCTCATTGGAAAGCTTACAAAGCTATT